>JBBSOS010000100.1:0-8276 GCA_038259505.1 Candidatus Limnocylindrales bacterium
GTATCGTCGGCTACGTGTTCTCGACCGGCCAGGCCATCGCCCTGTATGACGTGCTGGCCGACCCGCGCTTCGACCAGTTGACCGCGCGGCGCACCGGCTACGTGCCCCGTTCCATCGCGGCGGTGCCGCTGACCGACGCGGATACGACGGTCGGCGTGCTGCAGGTGCTCGACAAGCGGGGTACGCCCTCCTTCTCGCTGCGGGACATGGAGTTGCTGGCGGTCTTCGCGCGACAGGCCGCGGCGGCCATCGAGGCGAGCAAGGTCCAGCGGGACACCGTCCGATTGCTGCGCACCGCCCTCGTCGCGGTGGGGGAGGGGGCGCTAGCCGAGGACGACGTCGAGGACCTGGTAGCCGCTGCGGCCAGCGGCATGGATATCCCCGACGACGCACCCTTCTGGAGCCTCGTCGAGCTATTGACCCGGTTGCGGGACATGGACGACCGGGAGGTCCGGCTCGTGACCGAGATCCTCGCGGCGGTCGCCCGCCTGCACGTCCGCCCACGCGGGGTCGGCCGGGATCGCCCACCGGGCCGTGACGGACCAACTCCCAGCGTGGTCGGAGCCATTCACCGGCGCCGACCTGTCGGGCCTCGCGCGTCCGGGGCGGCTCGACCGCATCGATCGCACCTGGGCATTCGGCAGCGGCACCGACCGGGGCGTGACGGTGGCCATCATCGACAGTGGTCTCGAGGCGGGTCATCCGATGCTCCACGGTCGGGTCACGGAGAGCGTCGCCATCGAGATGGTCGATGGCGAGCCGAACGTCGTCGCCGACACCGTCGGTGACCTGTTCGGTCACGGTACAGCGTGCGGGGCCATCGTCCTTGGGCTGGCACCGGAGGCCGAGCTGGTGTCGGTGCGAGTGCTCGGCGCGGACCTGAAAGGGAAGGGTGCCGCGTTCCTGGCGGGCCTCGATTGGGCCACCGAGCGGGGTGTCAACGTGGCCAACCTGAGTCTGTCATCGCGGAGTGAGACCCTGTTCCCGTTCTTCCATGAGACCGTGGACCGGGCCTACTTTCGGAACGTCCACCTCGTCAGCGCCGCCAACAACGTCGCCGGCCCCAGCTATCCCTCGCTATTCTCCACGGTGTACTCCGTGGCGGCCCATGCGGTGCCCGACGCGGCGCTGATCTATTACAACCCCAGGCCGCCGGTCGAGTTCGGGGCGTGGGGCGTCGACGTACCCATCGCATGGAAGGACGGCGGCTCGACCGTGGCCACGGGCACCCGCTTCGCGGCGCCACCTGTGGCGGGCCTGGTGGCCCGGATCCTGTCGGCGCACCCGGGCCTGACCCCGTTCGAGGCGAAGGCCGTGCTGGCGGCCATCGCCGTCGTGCCGCCACGGCCTGAGCCGCCACCGGCCGAGCCGTGACCACCGGCGCCGATGCCGTACCGGCCGACGCATGGGCCGGCGTTCGGCGGGTCTCATTTGCCCTTGGCGCGGGTGCGAACTGGAGTGATCGCGTCTCGGGTACAGGATCGCGTCTCGGCGGCTCCGCGTCAACGCGTGACGCGACAGCGGTGGTGTCGGGCATCTGACGATCGGCCCGTGCCGGCAAGCATGATGCCGCTGGTACCATCCCGGGGCCCATGAGTGACCGATCCCGTTTCTACCTGACCACCGCCATCGCGTATCCCAACAATCGTCCCGGCCTGCACACCCTGTACGAGGTCATCGGGGCGGACGTCATCGCGCGCTGGCATCGCATGAATGGCGACGAGACGCGATTCCTCACCGGCACCGATGAGCATTCGGTCAATATCGACGAGCGGGCCAGGGAGCTCGGCCAGGACACCCGTCAGTTCGTCGACGGCATGGTCGACCTCTTCCGGGCCGCCGAGGACGCCCTCGGCATCGCGCCCGACCGATTCATCCGGACCACCGATGCGGACCACCACCGAGCGTCGCAGGAGATGGTCCGACGAGCGTACGCCAACGGCGACATCTACCTCGGTAGCTACGAGGGTTGGTACTGCCCCAACGAGGGCTTCCGGAACACGAGCGACCTCGTCGAGGATGCCACGGGCGTCCATTGTCCCAACCATCCGGGCGTGGACCTGCAATGGCTCACCGAGCGCAACTGGTTCTTCCGGCTGTCGGCCTACCAGGATCGGCTGTTGCGTTACTACGAGGAGCATCCCGACTGGGTCCAGCCGGACTACCGGCGGAACGAGATGCTCGGATTCATCCGGCAGGGTCTCGAGGACATCTCGATCTCCCGCGAGACCTTCCACTGGGGTATCCCGTTCCCGCTTCGCGCGGATGGCACGTCGTCGCAGTTGCCCGATGGCACCTGGGATCCCGCGGCGGGTGTCATCTATGTCTGGTTCGATGCGCTCATCAACTACATCACGGGCGCGGGCTTCCCGGACGATCAGGACGCGTTCGCGAGGTGGTGGCCTGCCGACCTGCACGTGGTGGGCAAGGACATCAACCGCTTCCATACGGTCATCTGGCCCGCGATGCTCATGAGCGCCGGTCTGGAGTTGCCGCGAAAGGTCTGGGTCCACGGCTGGCTGCTGACCCAGGGCGAGCGCATGAGCAAGAGCCGAGGCAACTTCCTGGAGCCCGCGGATGTGGTTGCCGCATTCGGTCGTGATGGCGCCCGCTTCGTGACCCTGCGCGAGGTCGCCTTCGACAAGGACACCGAGGTGTCCTGGGACAGCTTCCTGCGCAGATACAACGCGGATCTTGCCAACGACCTGGGCAATCTCCTCAACCGCACCATCTCCATGACCAATCGCTATCTCGACGGCGACCGGCCGTCGACGGCGCCCGGCGGTGACCTGGGTTCGGCGTGGCCGGACACGCTCGCGGGCTACGCGCGGCATATCGAGGGTTGCACCCTGCACGAAGCGCTCGGCACCCTCTGGAGGTTCGTGGGTGCCGCCAACCGCTACGTGGACACCCAGCAACCATGGGTCCTCGCCAAGTCAGCACGGGCTGGCGACGAAGCCGCGGCAGCGACCCTGCGCGATGTCCTGGGCGAGTTGCTCGAGGCCTGCCGGGTCATCGCCCTGGCGGTGGCGCCGTTCATGCCCGACGCGTCCGCGCGCATGCTCGCCCAGCTGGGTCATGACTATCCGTACGCATCCGATGGCAATGGCGGGCCGCCGCTCGCCAGGCTGATGGCATGGGCTGCGCTCGGCGAAGGGCCGGGCAGGGTGACGATCGCGGAGCCGGTCTTCCCGCGCCTGGACCTGTGCCTCGTCGAGCGATAGCGCGGCGGCGTATCGGACGATCTGGGCGCACCATGTGTCCGACGGATCCGCCACGGGGTGGTCCCGGGGCGGGCCGGTGCATGAGGTCCAGGAGCATGACCGCCCCTCGTGGTTCGGTTGGTGGTCCACGTCCATCCATGCGTTTGGGAGCGCTCGTCGCGCTCGGGGTGGTCGCCCTCGTGTTGAATGGCTGCAGCCTCCTGCAGGGGTTGCCGGGAGCCAGCCCCGGACCGTCGGCCATCGTGGCGACGCCAACGCCCTCACCGACCGTGAAACCCACACGGAGGCCGACCCCCAGGCCCACACCGAGGCCGACCCCGAGGCCCACCCCCACGTCGACGCCCAGGCCGGCCGCCTGGAGCGCGCCCATCGTCGTCGACCCGGGCACCTACGCGGGCGTGTCCATGGCCGTCGACAGCACCGGTGCCATCGACATCGCCACCCAGACCGCCAACGGCGGCACGGATGGTGGCGAGCTCGTCTTCCTGACCAACCGGGGCGGCTCCTGGACCCGAAGCATCGTGGCCCGGCTGCCCGGAGGGCGCGACTACGAGGAGGGCTTCTGGCCGGGGGTCTCACTCGCGCTCGACGACCAGGACCGCGTGTACATCGCAGCTACGCGATCGAGCGGCGGCACCGGGTGTGGCTGCACGGACGGCGTGTTGCTGTTCACGGACAAGGGCCACCCGCGGGGCATCTTCGGGCCTCCGACCAAAGTGGGACCCACGAACGCCAACGACCCGACCGTCAAGGTCCACGAGGATCATGTGTACGTGGTGTATCGCACCGGGTGGTACGAGGAGGGCGACGAACCCAATGACGGTGTCGTGTGGCTCGCCACGGATATCCAGGGCGGCTGGACCCGTTCGCACGTCGCGGATCACCTGTCATACCCGGACGGTGGTCCTGCGCTCCGTATCCGAGGCGACGGCAGAGCCGTGGTCGCGATCCCGGCCGGCGGCATCCGTGTCGCGACCGCGACCAGCGCCGAGGGGACGGCGTTCCAGGTCCAGCGCATCGCGGATACCAGCCACGCGGACTCGGGTGTGTCGCTGGTCCTGGCAAGCGACGGCGCGCCGCGCCTGGCCTACGCCCACGATGCTGGCAAGGCCAGCATGCGCGGCACGGTCTATGCCCGGCCGTCGGGCTCCCGCTGGGCGCTCGACCGGTTCACGCCGCGCTTCGGGCTGGTGGCCATCAGCATCGACACCCACGATCGACCGGCCATCGTGGTCGTGGGCCCAACCCATCCGCACGGGATCTTCTTCTACAGCGACCACCTGCAGCACGAGCAGCTGGTCACCGAGTCGACACCCGACGCCCTGTCGTTCCGGGTGCCAGGATCGGGACCCATGGTCCTCGCATTCACGACCACCAAGGCTCACGGGAACCTGCTGCTGACCACACGCTGACCGATCAGGTGTCGCAGGATCCGGATCTGGGCCAGACGGGCAGCCGCGCTAGTAGCGTCGCTCGAGACCCAGCATGTCGCCCCTGCCCAGGGTGAAGGCGGAGTCATCACAGGGACTGATCTGGGTGCTCATGGTGAGGTTCCCGTGGTGGCTCTCCGACACGTGGCCAAGGCCGAACACATGCCCGAACTCGTGCGTCGCGATGGATCGCAGCATGGCCCGGTAGTGGCAACCCTTGAGCGTGGTCGTCCACGAGAAGTCGTCCTTGTTGAACAGCACGTCCGACTCGACCGACCGACCGACTCCCTGTGACGCGACCTGGTAGGTGGTGCAGGTCAGGCCGAGCATGCCCGCCGGCAGGTCCCCGAAGCCAACGACGCTCTTGCCGTCATACTTGCGGCAGCCGTTGTCGATGCCCGGCCTGGTCCTGGTGCGTCCCCGGTAGCTGGCCGTCGCGCTCACCCGGTCCGACCGACCGCAATCGTTCCGTTCGTGCGTGATGGATGCGACGGCGGACTTGAGATGACGCTCGGCCGTGGCCCGTCGCAGCTCGCCCGGGGTGGATCGCGCCTGGAACCGCCACTGCCACGTCGACTTCCACATCGTGGGCAGCAGGCTGTACTTCGCATCGGAGCACGCGCTGGGTGAGCCGGCGATGGCGCTGGCACTCCCCGCCGAGATGCCCAGCGTCGGCATGCCCAGCGTCGGCGGTTCCGTCACGGTACGGGTGATGCCATCGAGCCCGGTCTCGATGACCAGGTCCAGATGCTGGCCGGTGACGGTCACGGCACTGGCGGCGACACCGAATCCCGGCGCCGGCGCCGCGACCGTCATGCCGCGGCCGAGGCTGAACGCCCGCAACGGCGCCTGGGGACCCGCGGCTGCGGACGGCCCGATGACCGTCAGCGTGACGAGCAGGGCCAGCGAGACGGAGCGCCACGCGCGCGGATGTGATCGCATGCGACCATCGTGGACCACCGGCGCCGGATGCGCTGCGGGACGTTCGGGCCATGTGGTCCTGCCGCTGACGAGATCCGCGGCGGGTGATCGGCTAGCATCCGCGCCATGCGACTCATCGACTCCCACTGCCACCTTCAGGCGGACGCCTTCAGCCGCGATGTCGAGGAAGTGCTGACGTCGGCACGGGTAGCGGGCGTCGAGCGCCTGCTGGCACCCGGATGGGACATCGCCACATCCCAGGCCAGCCTGGATCTGGCCCAGTCGCTCGGCGTCGATGCAGCGGTGGGGATCCATCCCCACTATGCCGACCGCTTCGACGATGCCGCATGGGCGGACCTCACGCCGCTCGCCTCACGCCCGGAGGTGGTGGCGATCGGGGAGACGGGCCTCGACTACGACCGCGGCCGCTCACCGAGGTCGGCACAACTGGACAACCTGCGTCGACACATCGGGCTCGCGTTCGAGACAGCGAAGCCCCTCATCCTCCATTGCCGGTCGGCACCGGACGCTCGGGATGCCCAGGACGACCTGGTCAGGGAGCTCACGCAAGCGGGCATCGGCGGGCCGGCCTGGGTGGCCCAGTTCGGTGAGCGTCCGGCCGCGGTCCTCCACTCCTTCTCGGGCCCGGTCGACTACGCCGAGGCGTGTCTCTCGATGGGCTGTGCGGTGAGCATCTCCGGCCTGGCGTTCCGCGCAGGGGAGGAGACCACCGCCGAGGTCGTGCGATTCGTGCCCGCGGCGCGGCTGCTGGTCGAGACGGACTCACCCTGGCTGTCGCCGCCCGGCGCACCGCGACGTCGGAACGAGCCGAGATGGGTCGAGGTCACCGCACGCTGGGTCGCGGAGCAACGCGGCGTGCACCCGGACGTCCTGGGTGACGAGCTCGTGGCCGCCTACGACGGCATGTTCAGCCCGGCTGGACCCGTCCCCGGATGAGTTCCTGGCCTCCGGCGTCGGTGAGCTGGAACGTCCAGGCGGTGCCCTCCGCCCAGTGGCGGACGGCGACGACAGAGCGAGGCAGCGCCGACCGGAGGTACTCGACCTCGTAGCGGACCGGTGGCCTGGGGCCAACGAGCGTATCGGCGGCACCCGCGAGGACCTCATCCATGATGTCCAGGTATGCGGCGTTGTTGACATGGGCCATCGGATCGAGGTCGCGCACAGCGATCGTCCAGGAATCGACCACTGGGTCCCTCGCAGGGTGGCTGAGGTGGACCCGCGCCGGGGTGAAGGTCGGCGCCTCCTCGTCGAATCCATGCACGATGTCGTCAGGCACCCTGGTCGGCCGGCCAGCAGCATCCACCAGCACCCAGTCGATGGTCGACCCGGACACGGCTTGCTGGTGGTCGCCGATCCGAATGATCGTCTCCCGGCGTGCCCACACCCGTCGCAATCCCGTGATGCGGGTCGTCATCCGGAGCGTCTCGCCCGACCCGATCGACCTTTCGATGCGCAGGTCCACGAACCTGACCAGCCACGTGAGCCCGAGCGCCTGGTACCGATCGCGGTCGAAGCCGACAGCGATGCTGTGCTGCCAGGCGAGGTCCTGGACCGCCCGGAGCAGGGAGCTCGGGCGCATCGCGCCGCCTGCGTCGCACTCGTCGAACCGGACGCGGTGCACGCCGGTGTGTTGTCGGGGGTGATCCACGCTGCCAAGTATGTGGCGCACGGCGACGTCGTGGAACACGGACAGGTCGTGGGCGCTGGGCGGCGTCCTGTCCGGCCCCTTCGACTTGACAGCCGGCACGTGTATCGGATAGCCTGTTGGCACTCTCCCCGTGAGAGTGCTAATCACCAGCAAGTGGCCTGGACCGTGCAGGCCGAAGCCGACCGGCGGCGCGCCATCGCAACGTGGCTGTGCGCGCGGATCGACTCGGCGTGCGGCATCTGCAGGCACACCACTGACCAGGAGGAACCGCGTTGGCGACCGCCACTGCGACCAAGCTTCGCCCTCTGGGCGATCGGGTCGTCATCCAGCCCACTCCCCGCGAGGAGATGACCAAGAGCGGCATCGTTCTGCCGGACACCGCCAAGGAGAAGCCCCAGGAGGGCAGCATCATCGCGGCGGGCCCGGGCCGGCTCAATGACGACGGCGCGCGCGAGCCGATGGACGTCAAGGAGGGCGACAAGGTCCTCTACGCCAAGTACGCAGGCACCGAGTTCAAGGTGGACGGCGAGGAGTACCTCATCGTCAGCCAGAAGGACATCCTGGCCGTCGTCGAGGACTAGCGCCAGCACAGGCCGCTGATCGGCCGGACCCTCCGGGGGCCGGCCGACCGCATGTCCGCCGCCGACACCAGATACGAAACGAGGAACCCATCGTGGCGAAGCAGCTCATCTTCGACGAGACGGCTCGTCGCTCCCTCAAGCGGGGCGTCGACAAGCTCGCTGATGCGGTCAAGGTGACCCTGGGTCCCAAAGGCCGCAACGTGGTACTGGACAAGAAGTTCGGTGCCCCGACCATCACCAACGACGGCGTGACCATCGCTCGCGAGATCGAGTTGGAGGACGCCTTCGAGAACATGGGCGCGCAACTCCTCAAGGAGGTCGCGACCAAGACGGACGATGTCGCCGGTGACGGCACCACCACTGCCGTGGTGCTGGGCCAGGCGCTCGTCACCGAGGGTCTCAAGAACGTGACCGCCGGGGCCAACCCGATGATCGTCAAGCGCGGCCTGGA
>JBBSOS010000101.1:0-8214 GCA_038259505.1 Candidatus Limnocylindrales bacterium
ACACGCGGCGACATCGTCGCCAACACACGCCGGTCGCCAGGCGCCCGGCCGCATCGACAGGAGGAGACACATGACGGTCAGGGTCGGTATCAACGGGTTCGGACGCATCGGTCGGCAATCGCTCAAGGCCCTCATCGAGCGCACGCCCGATGTCGAGATCGTGGCCGTGAACGACCTCGTCGACACCGGCATGAACGCGCACCTGTTCAAGCACGATTCCACGTACGGGGCATATCCGGGCACGGTCGAGCACACGGACGACTCGCTGGTGATCGACGGTCGCTCCATCAAGGTGCTCCAGCACCGCGATCCTGCCCAGCTGCCCTGGAAGGACCTCGGGGTCGATGTCGTCCTGGAGTCCACCGGCTTGTTCACCGATGCCGCCAAGGCATCCGCGCACCTGGAAGCGGGCGCCCGCAAGGTGATCATCAGCGCTCCCGCCAAGGGCGAGGACATCACCATCGTGCTGGGGGTCAATGAGGGCCGATACGACCCGGCCACGCACCACATCATCAGCAATGCCAGCTGCACCACCAATTGCCTGGCACCCGCCGCAAAGGTCGTCCATGAGGGCTGGACCATCAGGCGCGGCCTGATGAACACCATCCATTCCTACACCAACGACCAGAAGATCCTGGACGTGGCCCATAAGGACCCCCGGCGTGCCCGGGCGGCGGGCCTCAACATCATCCCGACCAGCACCGGTGCTGCCAAGGCGCTCGCGCTGGTCCTGCCCGACCTCAAGGGCAGGTTCGACGGATTCAGCCTGCGGGTGCCGACCCCCACCGTGAGCGTGGTCGACTTCACCGCGGAGCTCGAACGCCCGGCGACGGCCGAGGAGCTGAACGCGGCCTTCCGAACGGCTGCCAAGGGTCCGCTCAAGGGCATCCTAGGGGTATCCGACGAGCCGCTCGTGTCCACCGATTTCCGGGGCGACACGCGCTCATCGATCATCGATGCCGACTCCACCATGTCCCTCGGCGGCACCTTCGTGAAGGTCATCTCGTGGTATGACAATGAGTGGGGTTACAGCTGCCGCGTGGCGGACCTCATCGGCTTCGTCGCAGCACGCCTGGACGCCGCTCCGGCGAGCGCCTGATCCGATGGACAAGCTCACGGTCCGCGACTTCGATCCCGCCGGCAAGCGGGTCCTCGTCCGCGTCGATTTCAACGTCCCCATCGAGGACGGTCAGGTCAAGGACGACACCCGTATCCGGGCGGCCATCCCGACCATCGAATACCTCGCCAAGCGGGGCGCCATCGTCATCCTCATGAGCCACCTCGGCCGACCCAATGGCAAGGTCATCGAGTCCGCCCGTCTGCGCCCGGTCGCGGAACGGCTCTCCGCGCTGCTGCGCATCCGCGTGCCCTGCACGGGCGACGCGCTGGGCATCGGCACCCAGGACGCGCTGGGTCGGATGAAGCCCGGGCAGGTGATCCTGCTGGAGAACCTCCGATTCCACTCTGCGGAGGAGAACGATGACCCGGAGTTTGCCAAGGCGCTCGCGGCCTATGGCGATGTCTATGTCAACGATGCCTTCGGCACCGCCCATCGCGCCCATGCCTCGACCGTGGGCGTGGCCAAGCTCCTGCCGGCGTATGCGGGCCTCCTGATGGAGAAGGAGATCGCCAACCTGTCGGGCCTCCTGGACTCCCCGGCCCGTCCGTTCGCGGCAGTCATCGGCGGCGCCAAGGTGAGTGGCAAGATGGCCGTCCTGGAACATCTCATGGACCGCGTCGATTCGGTCGTCATCGGCGGTGGCATGGCCAACACGTTCCTGGTCGCCCAGGGCATGTCGGTGGGCAAGAGCCTGCTGGAACGAGACCGGGTCGAGGACGCCAGGCGCATCCTTGACACCGCCGAGCGGCAGGGAGTGGCCATCCTGCTGCCGACCGATATCGTGGTCGCGAAGGAGGTCACCCGTGGCGCCGAGCACAAGATCGTGCCGGTGCACAAGATCCCTAACAGCTGGTCGGCGGTCGATGTCGGTCCCCAGAGCGTGGCGGCCTTCGAGGCAGCCCTGGAGTCGGCGAAGACCATCGTCTGGAACGGGCCTCTGGGCGTGTTCGAGGTACCGACCTTCGGGGACGGCACCCGGGCCATGGCTCGCTACCTGGCCCAGCGTGCCGATGATGGCGCGACCGTCGTCGTCGGTGGCGGTGATTCGGTCGCAGCCGTGGAAGAGCTGAAGCTGGCTGAGCGGTTCACGCACGTGTCCACGGGCGGCGGCGCGAGCCTCGAGTTCCTCGAGGGTCGGGAGCTGCCGGGGATCGCGGTGCTCCAGGACCGGCCGCTGCCGCAGGTGACGGCCGGGAAGCGCGGACACGGGAAGGCAGCGAGCAAGTGACCGTCATCGAGCTCATCGACGCGCAGGAGATCCTCGATTCCCGCGGCAACCCCACCATCGAGGTGAGCATCCTCACCGACGACGGATCGGTCGGACGCGCCGCGGTGCCCTCCGGAGCATCGACCGGTGCCCACGAGGCCGTCGAGCTGCGGGACGGCGACCAGCGCCGGTACGGCGGCAAGGGCGTGCTGCAGGCCGTCGAGAACGTGCTCGACCTGATCGCGCCGGACCTGGTGGGCGAGGATGTGACCGACCAGGCGCGCCTGGATGCGAGGCTCATCGCCCTTGATGGCACCCCGAACAAGGGCAAGCTGGGTGCCAACGCCATCCTCGGCGTGTCGCTTGCCGCAGCGCACGCGGCCGCGGCGTCCACCGACCAGCCGCTCTACCGCTACCTGGGCGGCGTGGGTGCCCGGATCCTGCCGGTGCCCATGCTCAATATCCTCAACGGTGGCAGGCACGCCCTGGACTCCACCGATTTCCAGGAGTTCATGGTCATGCCGGTGGGCTTCGATACCTTCAGCGAGGCACTGCGTGCCGGCGCCGAGGTCTTCCACGCCCTGCGCGCCGAGCTGCACGATCGCGGGTTTGCCACCGGCCAGGGCGACGAAGGGGGCTTCGCGCCGTCGCTGGCGTCGAACCGCGCGGCCATCGAGACCGTGCTGACGGCCATCGAGCGAGCCGGCTACCTGCCGGGCGAGCAGGTGGCCATCGCCCTCGACCCCGCCTCGACCGAGCTGCTCGACGGCGACCCCGATGCCGACGGCCAGCTGACGTATCGTCTGGCCAAGGAAGGCCGCAGCCTCAAGACGTCCGAGATGGTGGACCTGTGGGCCGACTGGGTGGTCAGGTATCCCATCGTGTCCATCGAGGATGGGCTCGCGGAAGATGACTGGCTGGGCTGGAGCATGCTCACCGAGCGCATCGGCGACCGGTGCCAGCTCGTCGGCGATGACCTGTTCGTGACCGACCCGGAGCGACTCCAGCGTGGCCTGGACGAGCGCTCCGCGAACGCCATCCTCATCAAGCTCAACCAGATCGGCACCCTGTCCGAGACCCTCGACGCAGTCGGGCTGGCGCGGCGGCACGGTTGGGCCGCGGTCGTGAGCCATCGTTCGGGTGAGACCGAGGACACGACCATCGCCGACCTCGCGGTCGCCATGGGCACTGGCCAGATCAAGACCGGTGCGCCGTCGAGATCCGAGCGTGTCGCCAAGTACAACCGGTTGCTGCGCATCGAGGCCGAACTTGGGGCGAGTGCCGTCTACCCCGGTCGTTCGGCGATCTCGACATCGCGGTGAGCACCGGGACGCTGACCTCGGTCGATGCGCCGCCGCCCGCGACACCGGGCCGGTTCATCGACCGAGGTGCGGTATTCGCGGGCTACGTGGGCA
Organism: Candidatus Limnocylindrales bacterium; assembly: GCA_038259505.1. Classification (GTDB taxonomy): domain Bacteria; phylum Chloroflexota; class Limnocylindria; order Limnocylindrales; family CSP1-4; genus JAFMJV01. Next base: position 3,743 of record JBBSOS010000101.1, read on the forward strand.
TCGGCATGGCCATCGTCATCGCCATGGCCTTTGCGCTCATCATCCCGGTCCAGACGCTGGTGTTCCTGTCAGCGCCCATCGCGGGTCTCATCATCGGCGGCTATGCCAACAACCGGTCGGCACGCTGGCGACCGATGCGCCGCGTGTTCCTGAACGCGGTCTGGGCCGGCTTCGTGACGGGCCTCACGCTCGCGGTCATGTACGTCATCCTGCGGCTGCTGTTCGTGTTCGCCGATGCGGGCACCATGCCCAACGGATCGACCCTGCCGTGCGCCATGGGTCCGGACTGCACCTACCAGCGATATGCGGCAGATCCGACGCTCGCACCCTATCTCGCCGAGGCCGGCATCACCGATGGCGCGTCGATGGGCGCCGCGGTCATCCACGACCAGTTGATGGGTGGCCTGCTCATCGTGTTCGCGGTCATGGCCGGTGGCGCGGTGGCAGCGGGCATCCGAAGCGTCCGGACGCCGCCACCATCCGTGGACGTGGTCGCACCCGGACTCGCCAGCTCCTGAGCATCCGCCGCTCGGCCCCGAACCCAGTACCGGGACCGGCGGACCGTCAGGCGCGGCGCTAGTTGAGGAGCACCCTCGACTGGGCTCGTTCTGCCACGTCACGGAGCCGCAGCAGGCGCGCTCGCTGCTCTGCCGGGAGCTCGTCCTCTCCCTGGTCGTCCGCATAGCTCGCGAGGTCCACCACGACCTCGGCCGCAGACGGTATCTCGCTCACATCGAACGGGACCACCTCGATGCGACCGGGCACATCGTGCACGATCTCCAGCATCTCCAGGATGATCGCCTGCATCGCCGTATCGCATGCGGCCACATCGAGGGTGTGGTCGTGGTCCGCGTTGCACGACCATCGGAAGGTCAGCATCTGTTCGCCGTTCGCCATCGCCTGTGCGCCTCGCGTATCAGGTTCGCTCATCGTTGCCCGGGAAGCACGAAGGCCCGGGAGGTGCGCCCGGGCCTGTCGCGATCACTCCCGTGGACGGCTGGTGGCCGCCCGATGTGTCAGCCCTCGCTGGGAGGCTCGGTCTTGGCGGATGCCTTCGTTGCTGGCGCCTTGTCGCCCGAGGTCTTCGTGGTGGACGCCTTGGTCGTGGCCTTGGAGCTTGTGGCCTTCGCCTTGGGAGCGGCCTTGGTCGCGGTCGTCGCCTTGGTCGCGGGCGCTGTCTTGGCAGCTGCCGATGCCTTGGTCGTGGACGCCTTGGTCGTGGCCTTGGAGCTTGTGGCCTTCGCTTTGGGAGCGGCCTTGGTCGCGGCTGACTTCGGGGCCGCTGACGTGCCCGCTCCCTTGGCCGGGGTGGCTGTGGCCGCCTCGCGGCTGGTCTTCGACAGTGCCGCACGGGCCTTGCCTGCCGCCGTCTGCTCGCCCTTGGCCTTGGTCGCCTTGCCCGCTGCGATACGTGCCTTGGCAGCCTTGGCGGCCTGCGCCTTGCTGGTCTGCCGAGCGACCTTGGCAGTCGTCACCGTCTGCTCGCCACCCAGGGTCGCATTCACCTTGAGCATGAGGCGGCTCTTGCGTCGTGCCGCTGCGTTGGGGTGGATCGCGCCAACCTTGGCTGCGCGATCGAGCGCCGACACGGCCAGGATCACGGCTGCCTGCGTCGACTCTGCCTCGCCCGTGCCGGCGACCACGAGCGCGCTCTTGACCAGCGTCTTGGCGGCCGAACGACGCGGCTGCAGGATCGCGTTGCGGCGTTCGGCCTGACGAACGCGCTTCTTGCCTTGCGGCGAACGCGCGCCGGTCCAGGTGCGTGAAGAGTGAGCCAAGTCGATATCCCTCGGGTGTGCGATCTGGAGGCGGACGCCGGATCCGGCCTCACGGACGCCATCGGCGCCCGCCGGCGACGGTCATGGATCACGGGCATGGATAGATGCCACGCGCGACCGCGAATGGTAGCACGGTCGCGCTCGTCAGCCGCAACGACATCGTCGTCCAGTCCACGCGATGGCCGACGATCGACCGCCCAGCGGTCATTGCGACGCACCAGGCCCCCACCGCTCGCGTTGGCGGGTCCCTCAGACGCCGCGCGGACCGTCCAGCGGTCCATACGACGCTCGAATCCCCAGACCACGACCAGACGCGGTCGTTCCAAGCGGGCGCGCATCCCTGCTTCGCCACAACGACCGGCCAGCGGTCCGACCGGGTCCGCCGCGAGCTGCCGCCAGGACTCGCCAGCACTCGACCCCAGGACTCGCCCCCGAGCCCGCCGAAGCGCCTTGGGTATACTCGGCCCGCCCCATGGTCAGCACACCCCAGTCGCGCCTGCGCAACTTCAGCATCATCGCCCACGTCGACCACGGGAAGTCGACGCTGGCGGATCGCATCCTGGAGATGACGCACACCATCGACGCGCGCCAGATGACGAGCCAGGTGCTCGACTCGATGGATCTCGAGCGCGAGAAGGGCATCACCATCAAGGCTCGTGCGGTGCGCCTGGAGTATGTCGCGCGCGATGGGCAGGCGTACGGCCTCAACCTCATCGACACGCCCGGTCACGTCGACTTCAGCTATGAGGTCAGCCGCAGCCTCCAGGCGTGCGAGGGGGCCATCCTCGTGGTCGACGCTGCGCAGGGCATCGAGGCCCAGACGCTCGCCAACGTCCACCTCGCCCTGTCCCAAGGGCTCGTGATCGTGCCGGTCATCAACAAGATCGACCTGCCGTCCGCCCAGCCGGACGTGGTCATCGAGGAGCTCGAGAACGTGCTCGCGATCCCACGCGAGGAGGTCATCCTCGTGTCGGCCAAGGAGGGCACCAACATCGACCTGGTGCTCGAGGCGGTCGTGGCACGCGTTCCGGCGCCATCAGGTGATCCCGAAGCGCCCCTCCGCGGCCTCATCTTCGATTCGCACTATGACCCCTACAAGGGTGTCGTCGCCTACGTGCGGCTTGCCGAGGGAACGCTGCACGCGCGCGAGAACATCCGACTGATGCAGTCCGGCGCGCACCTGGATGTCATCGAGCTGGGCATGTTCCGGCCACAGCTGACGCCCGTCGACCGGATGGGTCCGGGTGAGGTGGGCTATGTGGCCACGGGCCTCAAGAGCGTTCGCGACTGCCAGGTCGGCGACACGCTCACGACCTCCGCGCGGCCGGCCTCGGAGCCGCTGCCGGGCTACAAGCAGGCGCGGTCGCTGGTCTTCGCGGGCATCTATCCCCTCAACGGGCCGGACTACCCCCTGCTCCGTGATGCGCTCGAGAAGCTGCACCTCAACGACGCGTCCATCACGTTCGAGCCGGAGAGTTCCGGGGCGCTCGGATTCGGCTTCCGGTGCGGGTTCCTGGGCCTGCTGCACATGGAGATCATCCAGGAGCGCCTGGAGCGCGAGTTCGATCTCGACCTCATCGCGTCGGCGCCATCGGTGGAGTACCACGTGACGATGACCAATGGTCGTGGCGAGATCTCGGTGGACAACCCCGCGCGCCTACCTGGCACCGGCGAGATCGAGGCCATCGCAGAACCGTGGGTCAGGGTGTCCATCATCACCCCGTCGCAGTACATCGGGACGCTCATGGACCTCGCCCAGGGCCGTCGGGGCGCCATCGGCGATGTGTCGTACCTGGACCCGACTCGCGTGCTCATGACGTTCGAGCTGCCGCTTGCAGAGGTCATCATCGACTACTACGACCAGCTCAAGAGCCGGACCCAGGGCTACGCCTAGATGGACTACGAGGAGACGGGGTACCGGGTGGGCCAACTGGTCAAGCTCGATGTCCTGGTCAACGGGGAGCCTGTCGACGCGCTATCGCTCATCGTCCACCGCGACAAGGCACGCACCGCTGGCCAGGGCCTCGTGGACAAGCTCAAGGAGCTGATCCCGCGCCAGATGTTCGAAGTGCCGGTCCAGGCCGCCATCGGATCGAACGTCATCGCTCGTGAGACCATCCGCGCCATGCGCAAGAACGTGCTCGCCAAGTGCTACGGCGGGGATATCACCCGCAAGCGCAAGCTGCTCGAAAAGCAGAAGGAAGGCAAGCAGCGGATGAAGCGCGTGGGCAACGTCGAGATCCCCCAGGAGGCCTTCCTCGCGGTCCTTCGGACGGGCGACGGTTGAGGGTGGCGCGCCGGACGCCGGTGGCGTCGTGAAGGATTCGCTCGAGTTCCTGCTCGTCATCGGGCTCATGGGCCTGCTGTTCCTGTTGCGCCTGGATGCCCAGCGGTTCGGGGTCGCCGAGTACGACGACAGCGATCAGGGCAACGGTTGGCGGGGCTGGGCGCGTCGCATCGGCTGGTATGGACTCGGGCTCGCTCTGGTACTGCTCGTCTACTGGCTCTCTCCGCATCCCATCACCGTTCTCCACCTGGACATGGCGAGCGATCGGGAGCAGGCCGTCATCTATGGGGTCGTGGCAGGCATCGGCGGCATCGTGCTGGCATTCCTGTTCGCCTGGTTCCGCTATGGCGGCTTCCGCCTGCCGGCGCCAGGTGCCTATCCCGGAGCGCTGCTCAACAGCGTCGGTA
>JBBSOS010000102.1:0-8200 GCA_038259505.1 Candidatus Limnocylindrales bacterium
GCCCAGCGGGACCTCGGGGCCGAGTGGCTCCTTGGACAGCACGGCATCCAGCAGGACGTGGGCCGAGGGATCGGGCATGGTGGTCCGTCGCGAGGCCAACTGCGACCGGTCGCTGGTGACCGCGTCGCATCGGCCGTCCTGGTAGGCCTGATATGTGGCATCGATATCCGCGAACACGAGTGGTGTGAAGTCGATGCCCTTGGCGCGGAACTGGTCCGTCAGGTTGAGCTCCGTGGTGGTGCCCGACTGGACGCAGATGGTGGCTCCCGCCAGTTCGTCGAGGGTCGTGACGCCGGCATCCTTGCGGATCATGACCCCCTGGCCATCATAGAAAGTGGTCGGGGCGAAGAGGCCCCAGGACGCGTCGCGGCTCACGGTCCATGTGGTGTTCCGGATGAGCACGTCGATCTCGCCGGTCTGGAGTGCCGGGCCGCGCTGCCCAGCGGACAGGGCGCGGTACTCGACCTTGGTCGGGTCACCCAGGACCGCGGCCGCCACGGCCTGGCAGTAGTCCGCGTCGAAGCCGGTGTACTCCCCGGTGGTGGCGTCAAGGACGCTGAAGCCGGGCAAGCCGCCGTTGACGCCGCAGATGAGCTTGTCGCGGTCCAGCACCTGCTGATGGATGCCACTCGCCGCCGGTGGCGGGGTCGGCGTGGGTTCTGCGGATGCATCCTGGGCCAGCGCGCCGGGCACGACCATGAGTACCGCCATCGCGGCTGTGATGAACGGGATGAGGATCCGTCGCATGGGTCTCCCTCTCGTGGAGCCACACGACCGAACGAGGTCCTTCAGGCCAGCACCGATGGTTGGCCCGCCCCTCCTCCGGGTCGTGTGCCTGGTTGATCGGTCGGGCCACTGTACATGGTGGGCGCAAGCGCTTCGGGGGCGGCCGGGGGTCGATCCGCTCGGCCCACAAGGTACGTCAGCAGCGACCAGCGGTATCCCTCGATGACCCGGGCGTGCCCGGCTGCGGATCCGTGAGCGAGGCCAACAGGTCGATGGTCGCCCGCTGGACCTGGGCCTGTTGCTCATCGCGGCTGATGGTCGCGGGTGGATCGTCTGGCTGGCCGGTGTAGTCGCCCATCTGCTCATGGTTGCCACCATCGATGACCAGGTACCGGGTATCTGCGGGCAGGATCGCCCGAGTGGCGTCGGAGCCGTACCGCTCGGCCCCGCCGTCGAGCGAGCCCCAGACGGAGACAGCCTGGAGGTCGCAGCCCGACAGGTCGGCATTCGGGAACGCCGCCCAGAGCGCGAGTCCCTCGATCTGCGGCTGCCCTGCGGCGTACTGGCCGGCCATCGCGCCACCAAGGGAGTGCCCACCGATCGCCCAGTGGTCGATGTCGGGGTATGCGGTGATCACCTCATCGGCGCGGTCGGCGCCCAGGACGGCGAGGTTGAGGGGCATCGGCACGATGGCCACCAGATAACCGGCCTCGGCGATGACCTGGGCGGAAGGGGCGTACGCCGCGGGCTCGACCTTGCCCCCGGGATAGAAGATGAAGCCGGTGTCGGGTTCGGTGTCTGTGGGCCGGAACTCCACCCAGCCCTGATCCTGGGACACGCTGACCGCGGCTGTCGACTCCATGGCCGCCGACGCGTCGGGCAGGTTCGGCTGCGGTTGGACGTACCAGATCCCTGCCACGACCGCGACCAGGACGACCAGACCCACGATGGCGGCGACCCAGCGCAGTAACCGGCGTCGAGGTCGCCTGACCGTGACCGCGCCGCTCACGTGTCCTTCAGTCGGGATCCCGACTCCGGGGCAGCCAGCGGCGAGGGCGGTACCGATGGCGAAACCTCGTCACTGGGGAAAGCGGTCGTCTCGTCGAGGTCCTGCTGCCGATCACCGCCTTGCGCCCTGAGGTCAGGCGATGGATCGTTGGCCGGAGCGATGCGGTGGACCACGGTCGGGGCATCCTGATCCACCGCCGGACCCGACCGGCCGACCGTCGCCGGCGGCAACTTGGTCGTCGGGGCCACTTCGGTCGCCGGGGGCATCTCGGGCGCTGGCGGCAGTTCGATCGCCGGAGGCACTTCGATGGCCGGCGTCAGTGACGGATTCGCATCCGCATCAGTCGTTGACCTGCCGTCGGACGTGCCGGCCACGCTGTCCCGCCTCGCCAGGCTGACTCGTGGCAGCCGGACCGAGGCCAGGGCCGCCCCCACGGAGACACCAGCCAGTCGCTCATCGACGACCCTCTGCACCGGTGGCGAGAAGCGGGCGGGCGTGCTGCGCGTGTCCGGCAACCCGCGACGAGGTCGTGAGGCGCCACCCTTCCAGTGACGGCGTCGCGGTCCTGGCAGGAAGGCGCCCGCGATGATGCCGTAGACGGCACAACTGACCGCGACCAGGCCCGTCAGCGGATCGACGTGGGGAGCCTTCGCATCCTGGAGCGACAGCAGCCAGAGCGAGCCGGCCAGTATCGCCACCGCAGTGTCGACAGCGGCGAGTGGCCACCCGGAGCTGCCGACCAGCCAGCAGCCCCATACGGCGAGGACACCCAGACCCAGCAGCGCGAGCACCCCGGGGACCGGCAGGCCCGCGGCACGGGCATCGCCCCCCAGATCGCTCGCCAGCGACAACAGGATGCCCGCGAGAAACGCCTGGGTCACGCACGTCGCCAACTCCAGCCCGACCACATCCAGGGGTCGGTCGACTGGTGGACGGCTGCGGGCCGGATCGCGGGGCAGCACGTGGTCATGTCCTCCGCTGCGGTTGGCTGCCCGCAGGGTACCGTGCAGGCGTTCGATGTGCCCGTGTGCGTTCGTCCCATCCGCGTACGCTCGCTTGATGCCCCCGTGTGCGAACATAGGCTGGCCCATGATCGACATCGCCCGCCACGCTATGCCCGGAACGACCTCATGACCCTCCAGACTGCGCCTCCCGCCATCCGCACCGACCTGCGTGCGCTCGCCATCGTCGCCCACGTGGACCACGGCAAGACGACGCTGGTCGATGCCATCCTCAAGCAGACGGGCGCCTTCCAGGCGCACCAGATCGTCGCCGAGCGGGTCATGGACTCGGGCGACCTGGAGCGGGAGAAGGGCATCACGATCCTGGCCAAGCAGACGGGCATCCAGTACGGCGACATCCGCCTGAACATCGTGGACACGCCCGGCCACGCCGACTTCGGGGGCGAGGTCGAGCGGTCCCTGCTCATGGTCGATGCCGTGCTGCTGCTCGTGGACGCGGCCGAAGGACCGCTGCCCCAGACCCGCTACGTGCTCCAGAAGGCGATGGCCCTGCGGCTCCCGGTCGTGGTCGCCATCAACAAGATCGATCGCGCCGATGCACGCCCGGTCGAGGTGGTCGACGCGGTCTACGAGCTGTTCATGGACCTGGGCGCGGACGAGCACCAGATCGAGTTCCCCATCGTCTATACCAACGCACGGGCGGGCACGGCGACCCTCTCACTCGACGAGCCGGGCACGGACCTGCGGCCGTTGCTGGACCTGCTCGTGGAACACACGCCGCCACCGACCTTCGAGCCGGACCACCCGCTCCAGCTCCTGGTGACCAACCTCGCTGCCAACGACTACGTGGGACGCATGGCCGTCGGCCGGATCCGCAACGGGACACTGCGCCTGGCTGCGCGGGTGAGCGTTGTTCGCGGCGACGAGGAGCGACCGGACGGCAGCATCGAGCCGGGACGGAGCGTCACCCTGACGGGCACCGTCACCTCGCTCACGGTCGCCCAGGGCATCGAGCGCCTGGACATCAAGGAGGCGGGCCCGGGGGAGATCGTGTGGCTCGCGGGTATCCCGGAAGTGACCATCGGCGATACGGTCACCGACCCATCCGACCCCCGACCCCTGCCGCGACTCCACGTCGACGAGCCCACGTTGCGCATGACGTTCGGTGTCAACACGTCGCCGCTGTCGGGCCGGGAGGGCAAGTACCTGACCTCGCGCCAGATCCGGGCGCGGCTCGACCGCGAGGTCCTGGGCAACGTCTCCATCGAGGTCGCGCCGACGGCATCCCCGGAGACCTTCGAGGTGCGGGGGAGGGGGGAACTCCAGTTAGCGGTGCTCATCGAGCAGATGCGCCGGGAAGGCTTCGAACTCCAGGTATCACGGCCAGAAGTGTTGCTGCGCGAGATCGACGGTGTCGTCCAGGAGCCCTACGAGCGCATCACCATCGACATCCCACCCGAGTTCATGGGCACCGTGACCGCGTCGCTGGCGGCCCGCAAGGCGCGCACGGAGCAGATGACCAGCGATTCCGACGGCCGGATCCGGGTCGAGGCGATCATCCCGACGCGCGGACTGGTCGGCTATCGCGGTCAGTTCCTGACCGAGACCCGCGGAACCGGCCTCCTCCACCAGATCAGCGAGGGCTATGGCCCCTGGGCGGGCGAGGTCACCCACCGCACTAATGGGGTGCTCGTCAGCGACCGGTCGGGCGTCTCGAACGCATATGGCCTGTTCAATCTCCAGGAGCGCGCCACGCTGTACATCGGCGGTGGCGTCGACGTCTACGAAGGCATGGTCGTGGGCGAGAACTCCCGATCTGGTGACATGGACGTCAACGCCACCCGGGAGAAGAAGCTCACCAACATCCGGACCCACAGCCACGACGAGTCGCTGCGCCTGACGCCGCCGCCGCCGATCACACTCGAGTCGGCGATCGAGATGATCGCCGCGGACGAGCTGGTCGAGGTGACCCCCAAGTCCATCCGGCTCCGCAAGCGCTCGCTGTCGCTCCACGACCGCCGACGCGAGAAGGGTCGCGAAGCGGAACTGCGTCGCGCGGAGACCGACGCAGACTAGCCGGTTGGCCGCCGCAGGGTCGGTCGATGCTGTCCGGGACCACCCCGCGGAGTCGCGTCCGGGTGCTCTCGGCGCATCGCCATATGGGTCAGGACCGTGACCCACATCCGGTACGGACGCCATGCCTCCGCGATGGCCAGCCACTCCGCGTCGGTCGGTGCCGCGGGGAGTTCGTAATAGTGCTGGGCTGCGGCGCGGCTGATCGCATCGTCGAGCGGCAGCGTATCCGGCGTACCGGCGCCGCGCATCAGGATGGCCGACGCCGTCCACGGCCCCACCCCCGGCAGTCGCTGCAGTGCCGCAAGAGCGTCGTCCGCGGGCATCTCGCGCAACCGTGCAGTGTCCAGGCCGCCGACCATCGCGACGTTCGCGAGAGCATGGAGCCGGCGGACCTTCTCCGTCGTCAGTCCCGGCACCATGTCGATTCCCAGCAGCACGCCCGGGCGCGGGAACACGTGCACGACCCGACCGTCCGGGAGGGAGATGGCATCACCATGCGCGTCTGCCATTCCGGCCTTGATCCGGGCACCCTGGCGCATGGAGATCCGGGCACTGATGATGAAGGACGTCGCCGCCTCGTAGGGAGAGGAGAAGCAGACCGGCCGGATCATGCTGTAACGCGCCTGGAGCTCGCCGATCACCGCATCCCGCCGACCGACCTCCGGCCAGCCGCTGCCATCGACATCCAGGGACAGGCTGTGGGCCGCCTGGGCCATTGCCCGGCCGACATCGCTCGTGCCGTAGACCTCGCCCCAGAGCGTCCCGTCCGACTCCTGGCGCAGATCGACCGCGGCGCTCTCGTGGCCACCCTCGAGCGGGAACGTCATCAGGAGGCCCTGCTCGGTGACGCTCGTGTCACCACCAAGCCCGGGCGCGAAACCAGCCGCGAAGTCCTGTGCGGCCGCGATGTCGAACGGGCCTTGTGGCGTGATCGTGAACGAGGCCATCAGATCCCCCAGAGCGCGCCGGCCCGGGTCGGGGCCTCGGGTGGCAGCGTAGTAGGATCGACCACGATGACCATCTATCTCGACCACGCTGCGTCGACCCCACTGCGAGGTGAGGTCCTGGAGCAGATGATGCCCTACCTCGCGGGCGGAGGCGGCAATCCGTCTTCGCCGCACAGCGCCGGTCGACGCGCCCGGCAGGCTCTCGATGAAGCCCACGAATCGGTCGCGGCCGTGCTCGGGGCGGATGCCCGCGAGATCGTGTTCACCAGCGGCGGCACCGAATCGATCAACCTCGCCGTCAAGGGCGCTGCCTGGGCGGGGAAGGCGATCGGGAATCGCATCGTCATCAGCGCCGTCGAGCATCGGGCCGTGGTGGATACCTGCGCGAGTCTCGAGAAGTTCGGCTTCGAGGTCATCGCCATCCCCGTGGGCCGGTTCGCTCAGGTCGATCCGGACCGGCTCGCTGAGCTGGTGACCGAGCGGACGTGTCTCGTCTCCCTCCAGCTCGCCAACAACGAGGTGGGCACGATCACCGACGTCGGCCCCATCGTCGATCGGATCCGAGGTGCTGGACGAGCCCTCATCCACCTCGACGCGGTCCAGGCCGCACCCTGGATGGACATCGATACCCGGGCCCTGGGTGTGGACCTCCTGTCGATCTCTGGTCACAAGCTGGAGGGACCGGCAGGCTCCGGCGTCATGTGGATCCGGCGGGGCACGGCGATCCTGCCGCAGTTGCATGGGGGCAGCCAGGAGCGTCACCGACGTGCTGGGACCGAGGATGTCGCGGCCGCGGTGGGCATCGCTGCCGCCGCGCGACTGGCGGGATCTGAGAGGGCGACTGTGGTGCCGAGGGTCCGGATCCTGCGTGACCGGCTCACCGCGCGATTGCTGGCGATCGATGGCGTGGAGGGCACCGGGCATCCCCACGAGCGGCTGCCTGGCCTGGCATCGGTGGTCGTGCGCGGCCTCGACGGCACATCGCTGGTCCACGCCCTCGACCTGGAGGGCCTGTGCTGCTCCACCGGTTCCGCGTGCACGAGCGGCTCGAGCGATCCCTCGCACGTGCTGTTGGCCATGGGCGTTGAGCCGGAGGTCGCCCGGGGTGCGCTGCGGCTGAGCCTGGGCCGGACCACCAGCGAGGAGGAGGTCGATACCGCCGCCCGCCTGGTCGCCGATGTCATCGCTCGCCAACGCGCGGCCGCCGTGGCATCGGGTGGGGGAGCGGTCGGATCCGACGGCGCGTCGACGACCCCAGCCTCCCCGGCGTCCCTGGCGACCGGCTCGTCGGCGATCTCGGCGGTGCCCGCCGCGTGACCGAACGGATCCTGGTGGCGATGTCGGGCGGCGTCGACTCGTCGGTCGCCGCGGCGCTCATCGCCCGGTCGGGTGCCGAGGCGGTCGGGGTCTGGATGCGCCTGCATGACGGCGCCGACAGCTTCTCGGACGTGCGGCGCTCCTGCTGCTCCGCCGACGCGACCGACGACGCCCGGCGGGTGGCTGGCCAGCTTGGCATCCCGTTCTACGTCCTGGACCTGGAACGGGAGTTCGAGGCGGGGGTCATGCGTCCGTTCGTGGAGGAGTACCTCGCGGGACGCACACCGAGCCCCTGCATCGACTGCAACAGCACCGTCAAGTTCGGGGCGCTCCTCGGCCGCGCGCGGACCTTGTACGCCTGCGATGCCGTCGCGACAGGACACTACGCGCGGGTCCGGTCCGTGCCGGATCCGACGCGCCCGACCGGCACCCGCTACGACCTGCTGACGGGTGTCGACGACGACAAGGACCAGAGCTACTTCCTGTACGGCCTGCGCCAGGACCAGTTGCGCCACAGCCGCTTCCCGCTCGGCGAGCTGACGAAACCCCAGGTCCGGGCCATCGCCGCGGAGTCGGGCCTCGTGACCGCGGATAAACCCGAGAGCCAGGAACTGTGTTTCGTCCCCGAGGGGGACATCAGCGAGGCGCTCCGCGCCCGCGCGGGGTGGCAGCCACAGCCGGGGCCGATCATCGATGCGGACGGCCGCGAGGCGGGTCAGCATCCGGGCGCGGCCGCGTTCACCATCGGCCAGCGCGGCGGCCTCGGCATCGCGCTCGGTGAGCGCCAGTACGTGGCATCCGTGGACACCGCGACCAATGTCATCCAGTTGGGCCGACGCGTCGACCTCGAGCGCTCCGCCTTCAAGCTCGACCGGCTGTCCCTCGTCGATGGCTCGACGCCGCGCGAGGGGTTCCGGGCGCTCGTCCGCATCCGGCATCGCGGCGTGCCAGTACCCGGGACGGTGGTGGCACCGGGGAGCGCTGGTGGCCGGTGGACGGTCGCGCTCGATCGCCCGACGTGGGCACCCGCTCCCGGCCAGGCCGCGGTCCTGTATGCCATCGACGAGCCGCGGCTGGTCCTGGGTGGGGGTCGCATCGAGATGACGGCTGACACGGCCGTGGATACCGCCCGGATCAGGGTCCTCGCGGCCGCACCCTGACCA
>JBBSOS010000103.1:0-8181 GCA_038259505.1 Candidatus Limnocylindrales bacterium
ACTACGGGGTTCACACAGGGGCAATAGGAGTTGTGCGGACACGGCCCGCAGTCTCCGTCGCAATCGAGCCACGCGGCGTAGCTGCACGTGCGGCAGTCACGTTCGCAGGCGATGAGGTCGGTGAACGACGAATCACCAACCTCCGGTTCTGCCGCCGGAAACGGCTTCACGGTTCCCTCTCTCTCCCTCTCCGGGGCCTGCGGGTTGGGCTACTGGTCCGCTGGCTCCGCACTGCATCCGCGCGGCGTGCCGCTCGTATGACGACTGGAGTATACGAACGCATCGGGGAAGTTCACAAGAGGGGACCGTGGCGGGCGGTCGCCGGGCGCGTGGCGACCGTGATGTCCGGCCCGCGGCGGCCGTGGTGTCCGGCATGAGCGCGGCAGGCACCGATGCCACCCAGCCCTATACTTCGCTATCCCATGCGCAGCATCCTGGCCCGCCTCGTGGGCGGCGGTAACGAAGCCCACCTGTCCAAGCTGCGCCCCGTCGTGGCCAAGATCAACGCCCTCGAGGAGCACTACCAGGCACTCACGGACGAGCAGATCCGGGCGGAGATGGCCCAGATTCGGGCCGAGGTCGCCGAGAGTGCGCCAACGACCCCGCCCTCCGAGGACGAACTCAGGCATCGCGAACGCGAGCGACGCGCGGACATGCGCCGGGCTCGCGAGAAGCACGACCTGAAGCTCCTCCAGGCCGCGCTGGACGACGTGCTCCCGGACGTGTTCGCCGCGGCCCGCGAGATCTCCTGGCGGAAGCTCGGCATGCGGCCCTTCGACGTCCAGTTGATGGGCGCCATCGTCCTCCACCAGGGCCGCATCTCGGAGCAGCGCACCGGTGAGGGCAAGACCCTCGTGGGACCCATCGCGGCGGCGCTCAACGCGATGTCCGGCCGGGGGGTCCACGTGGTCACGGTCAATGACTACCTGGCGAAGCGTGACCCGCAGTGGATGGGTCCCCTGTTCCACGGCCTGGGCCTGACCCTGGGCATCGTTCAGCATGACGCCGCGTTCGTGTTCGACCCGGAGTTCCGCCCGAGCGACGAGTCGATGATGCATCTGCGACCGGTCGTCCGCCGCGATGCGTATGCGGCAGACGTGACCTATGCCACGAACAACGAGCTGGGCTTCGACTACCTCCGTGACAACATGGTTACGGAGCTCGTGGAACGCGTCCAGCGGGGCCGCTACTTCGCGATCGTGGATGAGGTGGACAACATCCTCATCGACGAGGCGCGCACGCCACTCATCATCAGCGGCCAGGCCGAGGAATCGGGCGACCTCTACTACACGTTCGCACGACTGGTGCCGCGGCTCAGGGAGCGACCCGACGGTGCCGAGGAGGGTGGCGACTACTTCATCGACCTCAAGGAGCATGCGGTCTCGCCCACCGAGGAAGGCATCGAGAAGATCGAGAAGTTGCTCGGCGTCCCGGATCTGTACGACGTGACCGCGGATCCCCGGCTGGCGCGACATTTCGAGCAGGCGCTTCGGGCGCACGCCCTGTACAAGGTCAACCGGGACTACATCGTCAAGGACGGCGAGATCGTCATCGTGGATGAGTTCACTGGCCGCCAGATGCCCGGGCGGCGCTGGTCGGAGGGGCTGCACCAGGCGGTGGAGGCCAAGGAAGGACTGCGTGTCCAGCGGGAGTCCGTGACCCTCGCCACCATCACCTTCCAGAACTACTTCCGCTTGTACGACAAGCTGGCCGGGATGACCGGTACGGCCATGACCGAGCAGGAGGAGTTCTTCAAGATCTACGGCCTGGAGGTCGTGGCCATCCCCACCCATCGGCCGATGATCCGCGACGACGAGGCGGACCTGGTGTTCCGCACCGAGACCGCCAAGTTCGAGGCACTCATCGATGAGATCGTGGAGGAGGCGGCCGCCGGCCGGCCGATCCTCGTGGGCACCGTGAGTGTCGAGAAGAGCGAGGTGCTCTCGGAGATGCTCGCACGCCGAGGGGTCCGGCACGAGGTGCTCAACGCGAAGTTCCACGAGAAGGAAGCACCCATCGTGGCCCAGGCTGGTCGGCTCGGGGCGGTCACCATCGCCACCAACATGGCGGGTCGCGGCACCGACATCAAGCTGGGTGGCGATGCCCAGGGACTCGCATCCGCCGCGCTCCACAAGCAGGGACTGAACCCGGCCGAGGTGAGTCCCGAGGTCTACGCTGAGGCCCTCGCTGCAGCCACCGGAGAGACCGAACGCGAGCACGACCAGGTGGTCGCCGCAGGCGGTCTGCACATCATCGGCACCGAGCGTCATGATGCCCGGCGCATCGACAACCAGCTCCGTGGCCGGTCCGGGCGCCAGGGTGATCCAGGCTCGTCGCGCTTCTACCTGTCCCTCGAGGACACGCTCATGAAGCGATTCGCGTCGGAGCGGGTCACGAGCCTGATGGAGCGGATGGGCCTGGAGGGCGATGTCGCCATCGAGTCGCGGCTGGTGTCCAAGACGATCGAGAACGCCCAGTCCCGCGTCGAGGGTTACAACTTCGACATCCGCAAGCGCGTCGTCGAGTACGACGACGTCATCAACAAGCAGCGTGAGACGATCTACTCCGAGCGGGACAAGGTCCTCCACAACGAGGATCTCGGCGATGCCATCGTGGGCTTCGTCACCGGTGAGGTCGACCTGCTTGCAGAGCAACACCTGGGCCCAATCCTCGACGATTGGGACATCGACGCGTTCGCTCATGCGGTCGAGCACCTGGGCATCGCCGGCGAGGGCGTCGATGCGGACTCGCTGGCAGAGCTCACGAACCGGGATGAGATCGTGGACCGGGTCATCGAGGCGGCGGAGGCGACGCTCGCGGAGCGCGCGACACGATATTCCGAGCAGACGTGGGCGATGGTCGAGCGCCTGGTGCTGCTGCGTTCCATCGACCAGCTCTGGGTCGATCACCTCACCGAGCTGGACGACTTCCGACGCGGGGTCGGCCTGCGCGGCTACGGTGGCACGGACCCGCTCGTGGAGTTCAAGCGCGAAGCGTTCAAGCTCTATGACGAACTCCGGTCGTTCATCCGGCATCAGGTCGCGAGCACCATCTTCCGGGTGAACGTCCAGGTCCAGCAGCAGGCTCCCGCGGCACCACCACCACCCCGCAACCTGCCGATGCCCACGCCCCAGCAGATGGCGATGCTCCGGGCGGCTGCCGCAGCTCGGGCGAAGGCCCAGGTCGCGGCCACGGCAGCCCCCGGGCCCATCGCATCCGGCAATGGTTCCGCGCCTTCCGGATCCGCGCCCTCCGGCGGGCCCCCGGACAACACGCCGTCGGACATGGTCACGACCGATGACGCCATCGTCGAGACCGGTGTCGCGCCGATATCCGCGGACGATCTGAACCTGAGTGCGGAGGACCTCGCTCCCTACGACGAGATCGAGGACGACGATGCCGCTCCGGGCCTCGCGGATGACGCGGTCATCGCAGATGCCTCGATGAACGTGGCGCAGCCGGCGGCCCAGGCGTCCATCCCGGGGCTATCCGCACGGCCTGCCCGCCAGATGACGCTGCAGCACGGCGACGAGGCCATCATGACAACGCCCCCGGCCGACTCGACCAACAACGCCGCGGGTGCGCGGCTCGGTCGCAACGATCCGTGCTACTGCGGGTCCGGCCTCAAGTACAAGAAGTGCCACGGCAAGTAGCCGCGGCGAGCGCTAGCCCCAGAAGCCGATGCCGTACCCGATGATCAGGATCCCGAATGTCAGCGCCGCCAGGAGCGCGATGAACGCGACCGCGATCCGGGGGTCGGTCTGCTCGACCTCGGGATTGCTGAGCGGTGCCGCGTCCCAGCGACGCGAGCGCAGGCTGCGGCGATAGTCCTCGGTCCTCACCGGGGCCGGCTCAAGGCCACCCTCGGCATCCGGGCGGTACATCTTCAGGGACATGCGTGAGACTCCGGTTGGGTCGCGACGGGACCGCGGACGCCCCCGGATGGTACCTGACCGGAGCCGCCGGTCGTCGTCATCGTGGCTGGACGTGGTCGGCGCCACCCGCCGCGGTCTCGCTCCACAGGCCCATCTCCTGGACCAGCTTGATCTCCGAGGAGAAGAGGGCGCCGACCGATTCGCCACCGTGGATCCGGCGGATCGCTTCGCCGATGAGGGGCGCCACGGAGAGCTGCCGGATCTTGCCCAGCGCCTTGTCACGCGGCAGCGGGATGGTGTCCGTGATGATCACCTCGGTCAGGCTCGATTCAGTGATGCGGTCGACCGCTGGACCGGAGAGCACGCCATGGGTGGCGCAGGCATAGATCTCGATGACACCCTCGCGCTCCAGCGCCCGGGTCACCTCCATGAGTGTGCCGGCGGTGTCGATCTCGTCGTCGACCACGATGGCCCGCTTGCCCCGGACCTCACCGATGACGTTGAGCACCTCGGCCCGGTCATCGTTGCCATGGCGTCGCTTCTCGACGATGGCCAGGGGTGCATTGACCAGCTCTGCGAATGTCCGGGCGCGCTTGGCGAATCCCAGGTCCGTGACCACGACGAGGTCCTGGAGCCCCATCTGGAGGAAGTGGTTGCTGAGCAGGTGGACGGCAGTCAGCTCGTCCACGGGGATGTTGAAGAAGCCCTGGATCTGACCCTGGTGGAGGTCCATCGTCAGCAGCCGGTCGGCGCCCGCGACGCTGATCATGTCCGCGATGAGACGGGCCGTGATGGGCACCCGCGGCTGATCCTTCTTGTCCGATCGGCCATAGGCGTAATACGGCACCACCGCGGTGATGCGCCCGGCGCTCGCACGCTTGAACGCGTCGATCATGATCAGCAACTCCATGATCGACTTCTGGACCGGCGAGCAGGTCGGCTGAACGAGGTACACATCGTGCTCCCGGACGTTGTCCAGGATCTTGACGAAGATGTTCTCGTTGGCGAACTCGAAGACCTCGCACTGGCCCAGCGGGCTGTTGAGGTAGACCCCGATCTTGCGCGCCAGCTCCGGATTGGAGTTGCCGTGATAGAGTTCGAGAGTCTCCGTGGAGCGACCCGGAATGTCGAACCCGAAGGACGGTACGCGGCTGGTCTCCGATGGCGGGGTGGTCACGCGGGTGTCTCACCGCTGCCGGACCCGTTGCCAGGGGGCTCGGTCGTGCCATCCAGGTCGACGCCGCGTTGCTCCGCCAGGCCTGCCCGGAAGACGGCGATACCGGCGACGGTGTCGCCCTCATGCAGGCGCATCACGATGACGCCACGCGCGCTGCTGCTGTATCGGTTGACGCTCTTGACGTCCGTGCGCACGACCTGACCGCTGGCGCTGATGAGCATCAGCTCCTCGTCCGACTCGGTGACCAGCTCCACGGCAGCGACCTTGCCCGTCTTGCTGCCCTCGAGTGCGATGAGCTGGACGCCCTGCCCGCCGCGATGCTTGGTCCGAATCTGCTCGTCCAGGAGCACCCGCTTGCCGTAGCCAGTCTCGGTCAGGACCAGGATGTCGGCACCCGGCTCCACGATGCCCATGCCCACGACCTGGTCACCCTTGCGAGCCAGTCGGATGCCGATGACACCCGCCGCATCGCGACCCATGGCCCGGACCTCGCGTTCCGCGAACCGGGCGATCTTGCCCAGGGCGGTCGCAAGCACGATGTCGTCGGAGCCGGAGGATACGCCGACCCACGCCAGCGCATCGTCCTCGGCCACCGTGATGGCCCGGATGCCCGTGGAGCGAACGCGTTCGAACTGTTCCACGGGTGTCTTCTTGATGATGCCCGACTCGGTCGCCATCACCAGGTTGTGGCCCTTCTCGAAGTCGGGCAGCGTGATGACCGCGAGCGCCCGCTCACCGGCCTCCACCTGGACGCCCTCGAGGTTGATGATGGGCACGCCCTTGGCCTGGCGACTGGCGTCCGGGATGGCGTGGACCTTGGAGCTGAACACCCGGCCGCGATCGGTGAAGAACAGTGCCCAGTCGTGGGTATTGGCGACCAGCAGATGCCCGACGGCATCCTCCTCGACCGTTCGGGCGCCGATGATGCCCTTGCCGCCGCGCGCCTGGCGTCGATACGTGACCAGCGGCTGGCGCTTGATATAGCCCCGGCCGGAGACCGTGATGACGACGTCCTCATCGGCGATGAGGTCCTCGTCGGACAGTTCACGCGAGGCATCGTCCGCGATGCGCGTCCGCCGCTGGCCGCTGTACTTGCGCTCCAACTCCTCGTTCTCGGTCCGGATGATATCCAGCACCCGACGGGGGTTTCCGATGATGTCCTCCAGCTCGCCGATGAGCTGGATGATGGCGACGTACTCATCCTCGATCTTCTTGCGCTCGAGGGCCGCGAGCCGACGGAGCTGCATCTCGAGGATCGCGTTGGCCTGGATCTCCGAGAGGCCGAACCGGCTCATGAGACCCGCCCTGGCGTCGTCGACGTCGGCCGCGGCGCGAATGGTGGCGATGACCTCGTCGAGGTTGTCCAGGGCGACCTTGAGGCCTTCGAGGATGTGGGCCCGGTCGCGGGCCTTGCGCAGGTCGTACTCGGTACGCTTGAGGATGACCTCGCGGCGCCAGTCGATGTGGTGCTGGAGGATCGCCTTGAGCGGCAGGGTCTGTGGCTGCCCGTCGACCAGTGCCACGATGTTGGCGTTGAACGCCATCTGGAGGGCCGTGTGCTTGAACAGGTTGTTGAGCACCTTGTGGGGATTCGAGTCCCGCTTGCACTCGATGACCATGCGCATGCCATCGCGGCTGGACTCGTCCTGGAGGCCGCTGATGCCGTCGATCTTGCCGCCCTTGACGAGGTCGGCGATCTTCTCCACCAGGGCAGCCTTGTTGACCTGGTACGGCAGCTCGGTGACGACGATGGCCATGCGGCCCTGACGGGTCTCCTCGAACGCGCACTGTGCCCGCATGACGACCCGGCCCCGTCCGTGGGCGTACATGTCCCGGATGGCGTCGATCCGCTCCCGCTGGCCCGTGAACGGATTGCGTCGCTCCTCGAAGCGGAAGATCGTGGCACCCGTCGGGAAGTCCGGGCCCAGGACGTACTCGCACAACTGGTCGGCGCTCAAATCGGGATCCTCGATGAGCGCGTTGGTGGCGCGTGCCACCTCGCCCAGGTGATGGGGCGGGATGTTGGTGGCCATGCCCACCGCGATGCCCGAGGAGCCGTTGATGAGCAGGTTGGGCAGCTTGGCCGGGAGCACCGCCGGTTGCATCCGTGACCCGTCGTAGTTCTCGACGAAGTCGACGGTGTCCTTGTCGATATCGGCCAGCAACTCCGAGGCGATCGCGGTCATCCGCGCTTCCGTGTAGCGCATCGCGGCCGGGGGGTCGCCGTCGACGGAGCCGAAGTTGCCCTGCCCGTCGACCAGCGGATAGCGCAGCGAGAAGTCCTGGGCGAGTCGCACGAGAGCGTCGTAGAGCGACTGGTCGCCGTGCGGATGGTACTTGCCCATCACCTCGCCCACGATCGCCGCGCACTTGCGGTAGCTCGAGGTGGACCCGAGGCCCATCTCGTGCATCGTGTACAGCACACGCCGATGGACGGGTTTGAGGCCGTCGCGGACATCGGGCAGCGCGCGGCTGACGATGACGCTCATGGCATAGTCCAGGTAGGCGCTGCGCAGCTCGTCCTGGATGGGCACGGGCCTGATGCGCTGGTCGATGGGGTCCGTCACGCTCGACTCCGTGCATAGCGCTCGCCTTGTCGAGCGACCGCCTGGTCAGCCATCGCGGCCACGCCATAGCTTGCGGCGACCTCCGAGGCCCTGCTCGTGGATGGGGCGCCGGGCCGCTTCCGGATGCCGGCCACGCGGTCCCGGAGCCCGTTCACGACGTCGGCCGGTTGATGCTGCCCAGCGTCCCGGATGACCCATGCGCGATGTCCGTCGTCGTCCTGGGCGGCCTGGTCCGCCTGGACCCACAGGAATGCGGCGACGGCCGGGGCGTCGATGCGGCTCCAACTGCGGAGGGCCCACGACAGGGACTTCTGGACCTGGTCATCGGCATCGCCCATCAACTGGCCGATGAGTGCCAGCGTGGCCTGGGTGTCGAGCCGGTCACGCTGCGCTGCCGGGACCTCGTACGGCAGGCGAGCGAGCGTCGCGCCGACCAGCCGGCGCTCCAAGCACCCGTCCGAGTACACCAGCTGCTCCAGCTCCCCCCACCGGCAGTGCTCCGCGAGGACCCCCCGGGCGGAGACCTCGGCGAGGCGGTCGCCGGGGGTCCCATCGCGGGCGG
>JBBSOS010000104.1:0-8179 GCA_038259505.1 Candidatus Limnocylindrales bacterium
CTGCGGCACCACGGAGACCCGGTGCGCATGACCAGGCTGGTGCCATTCACCTGTTGTTGCGGTACCGAGATGCGCAAGGAATCGTCCGGGGACGTCGGTCGATAGGCGAGGCGGCGGACAGTGGGCGCAGACCTCATGGATGGTGAACCGAGTTCGTCCGACGGTCCGGATCCCCTGACGGCTCGTGAGCGTCTGAGTGACCGGTTCGATAGCATCGCTGATCGCCTCACCGTCGCGCTCGGGTCGGCCTGGGCACTCATCGCATCGGCCTTGCTCATCGTGGTCTGGGCGACCACCGGTCCCGTGTTCGGCTTCTCCGACACGTGGCAACTGTTCATCAACACCACGACGACCATCGTCACGTTCCTGATGGTGTTCGTCATCCAGAACAGTCAGAACCGGCAAGGGAAGGCGACGCAGCTCAAGCTCGACGAGTTGATCAGGGCCCTCGAAGGGGCGCGCAATCGGTTCATCGAGCTTGACACGGCAACGACCGACGAACTCACCCATCGCGAGCAGGAGTTGGTCACGGTAGCCGAGAGCCATCCCGACGGCGAAGTCGCGGAAGTCGACGAGGAAGAGCCTCCAACGAGAGATTCGACCACGAGGTCGTAGACCCGCCGACGCACGCGACCTGGTTGGGGACTCGGCGATCGCGGCGGGCTTGGAAATCGGCTGTGTCGGCTCTGTAATGCGCGCAACGCGATGCGTACCGCCCCTGACATCGAGCGGGGAGCAGCCTCCTACCGGTGTGGCCCCACTTCGGGCCGCCACACGCCGAGATGAAGGTATGGCCGGGCATCAGCCGGCCCGCACCCGAGGAAAAGGACGGTGAAACCCGAACACACTGCGATACCGGTTGCCTCATGGGACCGACCACGCATGGCCCGCAAGACGTGCGGGTCGAAAGGAGCTATCTCCGTGAATCGTCACAGATCCCTCGCCGTCGCCATCCTGGCCGTGGCCGTGGTTGCTGGCGCGGGCGCAAGTGCCCTGGGGCAGAGCGAGGCGCCGGGCGCGTCGATGCTGCCCGGCGCGTCCACGTTGCCCGTGTCCTCGACCGAGCCGTGTCCTTCTCCCGGCGCGGGCATGATGCCCATCGAGAGTCCAGTGCCGCTGTCGAGCATGATGCCCGGTGAGAGCATGATGCCCACCGAGAGCATGATGCCCACCGAGAGCATGATGCCCACCGAGAGCATGATGCCCACCGAGAGCATGATGCCCAACCCGTCGATGGGGGAGCCGTGTCCCTCCTACGGACCCATGCCCTCCATGGTCGTGGATGTGCCGGAGTCTCCCATGACTTCGCCGGCCGCCTGACTGTCGACTGCGGGTGCCCACCATGGGCACCCGCAGCCCTCTGACCTGTTTCTGAACGGCCCTGCTGGTCCCGGCTGGATAGTCCACGCGGCATCTGTAGCGGTCGAGCTGGATACGCTGCCGCAGACCCTGTCCAGGGCGGGATATCGTGGTCGGCACTCCGACCGAGAGGGACGCAAGCCACCGTGATCGAACCGGTCCAACGCAACGACGCCGAGATGCGCGGCGAGATCTGGCGGTGGGCCGGACGCGGCACCGGCCTGGCTATCGGCGTCGTCGCCGTGACGACGATCACGTTCATCGCGCTCCACGCTTTGCACTCACTGCTCCTGGTCTTCGTCGCGCTCCTGCTTGCCGTCGGCCTGGAGCCCGTGACGGGTTGGCTCCGTGCCAGGTTCGGGCTCGGTCGAGGCATGAATGTCCTCATCGCGTACGCCGGCTTCTTCGCGGGTGTCGTGATCCTCGGCGTCCTCATCGTGCCCGCGACCATCGATCAGCTGATCGAGTTCGCGGCCAAGTTGCCGCAGCTTCTGGCCACCACCCGGGAGTGGGCTGCCACCCTCCGGCCACGTGCCCTCGCGTCGACAGCCACGGGCATCGTCGATGCCGTCGCCCGGGCGACCCGCGTCACCGCGGATGGGGCAACGGACCCCAATGCCCTGGTGGGCGCCGGGTTGACCGTCGCGGATGCAGTGATCTCGGTCATCACGGTCCTGACGCTCGTGTTCTTCTGGTTGACTGGCCACCAGCGCATGCAGCGCTTCACCCTGGCGCTGCTGCCGGCCGACCGGCGAGGCGGCGTCCGGGAAGGGTGGAACGAGGTGGAATCGCGGCTCGGTCTGTGGGTCCGGGGCCAGCTCATCCTCATGGGCTCGATCTTCGCCATGACCACCGTGGCGTACGTCATCCTGGGTCTCGAGAACGCCCTGCTGCTGGGGGTCATCGCCGGCCTCGCCGAGATCGTGCCCATCGTGGGCCCGGCCCTCGGGGCCATCCCGGCGCTCCTCGTGGCGTCGGTCAGCGGGCGGCCCGAGACCGTCCTCCTGGTGGCGGCTGTCTACGTCGTCATCCAGGTGCTGGAAGGCAACGTCCTGGTGCCACTCGTGATGCGCCGGACGATCGGCGTGCCGCCGTTCCTGGTGGTCGTGAGCCTGCTGGTGGGTGCCGCGGTCGGTGGCATCGTGGGTGCGTTCCTTGCCGTGCCCCTGGCTGCCGCCGTGGTGGTCATCCTGGAGCGGACCCAGGCGCGCGAGACGACCGTCGGCCTCGACGGCAACAGCCCTGCCGCGTCCCCGGAGACCGAGGAGCTCGTGACGGAACAGCCCGCCCTGGCCTGAGGTGGCGACCATCAGCCGGACAGCGGCCGTCGGGACACCCGTGTTCCCCCATGCGGGTATCCTCGATGCTGTGCGATGCGTGTCACTTCCCGGAGCACCCGGTCCGACGGCCACGGCCATGCTGACAGCCGTCGACGACCGCGCGCTGATCCTGGACCGGCAGGCCTGATCGGTGGCCGGCGTCGACCTGTTCCAACGGCATCCCGCCAACCCGATCCTGACCGCGGAGTTGTTGCCATTCTCGGCCAACACCATCTTCAACCCGGGAGCGGCGACCTGTGATGGAGAGACCGTCCTCCTGAACCGGGTGGAGGACCGGCGGGGGATCTCGAGGCTTGTCGTGGCTCGGAGCGCGGACGGCATCGGCGACTGGCGGGTCGACACGGGACCCGGCTTGATGCCCGATCCGGCAGATCATCCGGAAGAGGTCTGGGGGGTCGAGGATCCGCGGATCACCTGGCTGCCGGAGCGGTCCGAGTGGGCCGTGGCCTACACCGCCTACAGCAGACGGGGTCCACTCGTTTCCCTGGCTCTGACCAGTGACTTCCGGACCTTCGATCGCATCGGCCCCACGATGCCGCCGGAGGACAAGGATGCCGCGCTGTTCCCGAGGCCCTTCCGCGGTCGATGGGCATTGCTCCATCGCCCGGTCCCCATGCGTGGTGGGGCGCATATCTGGGTCTCCTACTCTCCTGACCTCCAGCACTGGGGCGAGTTGAGCCTGGTGCTGCCCGCACGCGAGGGCGGTTGGTGGGACGCCGACAAGATCGGTCTCGGTCCACCCCCCATGGAGACATCGGAGGGGTGGCTGATCATGTACCACGGCGTCCATGTGACGGCCGGCGGGGCGATCTACCGCGCGGGGCTGGCGCTCCTCGACCTGGATGATCCGCGCATCGTGCGCCGCCGCAGCGACGAGTGGTTGATCGGCCCTCGGGAGGCGTATGAGATGGTCGGGGACGTCAGTCAGGCCGTCTTCCCGACCGGATGGATCGTCGACGACGAGACCGACACCCTGCGCGTCTACTACGGCGCGGCGGACACGAGCGTCTGTCTCATGACCGCGCGCATGTCAGAGGTCATGACCTATGTGCTGGACTGCCCGGAGCCGCCGCGTCAACGGGTCGTGGACCAGTCCTGACCACCTGCGCTTGGCAGATCACCCGAGGGCGGCCATCGTCTCGACGCTCATCAGCCATGCCAGCGTGGACTCGGCACCGCGGTTGGGGTTGACGCTGGACTCCCCGAGGCCATCCCGACACGATCCATCCGGGGGGTCGGCGATGCTGGTGCCAGCATCATTGTCACCCAGGAACCATGCGAACGCCGCTGTAGCCGCCGACCCCCAGCGTGGGTCGCTGGTCACCCGATAGGCCGCGGCCGCGGCCTCGATGACCGAAGCGGCTTCGACCGGCTGCTGGTCGAAGAAGGCGGCCGCAGAGCCACGTGGCCACCAGCCATGATTGCCGATCGGGCGGAAGTGACGTCCGTCCAATTCGGTCGTGAGGAGCCAGTCGAGGGCCCGAAGCCCATGGTCGACCAGGTCCGGACGCCCCAGTGCGGCGCCCGCCTCGATGAGCGCCTGCGCGAGGACGCCATTGTCGTAGGTGACCACATCCTCGGGCCATGGCCATCCCGGGTCGGCGGTGTCGACAGCGTCGGCCAGGCGTTCTGCCGCGGCCTGCGTAGCGGCGAGCGCGTCCTTCGCGTCGTCCGCGGGCGGTACGAGCAGCCAGCCGAGAGTGGCGTAGGCGAGGGGCCGGGGTTCCTCGATGGTCCTCGCCACCGGTGTCGCCCGACCTATCAGGTCAAGGGCCCGCGTCGCCAGTCGCGACCCGCGCGCGAGCGCCGATGTCCAGCCGAGTGCCTGGAGAGCACGCCCATGGCTGTCCGGTGTGCCGACTCTGTCGAGCCACGTACCGTCTGCGGACCGCAGATTGCGGAACCAGCCGGTTCCGGGATCCCAGGCGTCCTCGAGGAAGGTCATATCCCGTTCGAGATCGAGGATCCGTGTCCTGGCCGGCCATCGCAGATGGTGCCGCAGGTCCACGATGAGCAGTCGCGCATTGTCATCGGTGCAATAGCCGTGCTCCAGGGCCGGAATCATGCCGGTCGCATGCTGGTAGATGCCCAGGGGCCCCATCAGCCGGCCCAGATGTCGTCGGGAGGCAGCCACACCGGGATGCTCGAGCAGCGACGCGCACGCTGTGACCGTCATGCCACGACGCCGTCGTGCGCGGCGAGCGTCTCCGCGAACAGGTTGGTATAGGCGACTGCCACGGCCGGCCACACCATCCGGCGTCCATACTCCCAGGCTGCGCACCGCATCCGGGCACGCAGCTCGTGATCTTGTGACAGCTCGACGAGGGCAGCAGCCAAGCTGGCCGGGTCGTCGAATGGGACCAGGCGTCCACGACCGTCGGCGAGCAACTCTCGAGCGTGCTCAAAGGGTGTGGACACCACTGCGCGACCGGATGCGACGGCGGCGGCCAAGGTACCCGAGGTGACCTGTGCGGCATCGCCGAAGGGTGTCACGAACAGGTCCGCGGCCAGCAGCCATGTGCGCAGCTCGTCGTCGGACAGGTAGTGGTCCACGAACCTGACCCGATGCGCAACCCCCAGCTGGCCAGCCAGCTCCTGTACAGACCGGCGATAGCTCTCGCCGTGTTGGCGCGCCACCTCCGGATGGGTCTCGCCTGCGATGACCAGGATCGCATCGGGCACGGACGGCAGGACCCCGGCAAGCGACCGGATGGCCATCTCCAGGCCCTTGTTGGGGCTGATGAGCCCATAGCTCAGGATGACCGTGTCGCGCTCCAGGCCCAGGGCCGCCTTCGCGGGCGCAGTCGGCACGAACGGCAGATCAGGGACGCCATGGGGGACCACGCGGATCCGCCCTGGGTCGATGGCGTACCGGTGCGTCAGGACGCTGCGGCCCCGTTCGCTCATGACCACCAGCCGCACGGACCGGTCGGCGAGTCCCACCAGGACCCGGAGCTGGTCGCGGTCGGGTTCCGTGGGCACTGTGTGCAGCGTCGTGATGACTGGTCGCGCCAACGCGTCGATCAGGTCCAGCACGCCTTCGCCGGCGATGCCCGGGTACAACCCGAACTCATGCTGGAGCGACACCACGCCGACCCGGTCGAGGCACACGGCTGCGCGGAGTCGATGGGCATCGAGTCGGGGGCCCGCCCGAAACGCCACCTCACCGGGGTAGGTGTCGGGATCGGAGGTCGACCCACGATCCAGCGCCACGACCGGGATCGAATCCGGCCACGCCTGCAGGAGTGCCCATCGAAGATCGCGGGTGAACGTCGCCACGCCACAGGCGCGCGGAGGATAGGTGCCCACCATCACCAGTCCCGTGGTGACAGGCCGGACCGCTTCGACAGCAGCATCCATGCTGCGCTGCCGCGTCGTGGAGAGTGTCATTGTCCGACCTCATGACCGTGTCGAGCGCCGACTGCGGCCGTTCCCAGAACGATGATCGATGTCCATACCTTGGTCCGTTGTGCGTGCCGGGCACCAAACAACGCGGCGGCCGTCCATGACGATCCCATCGCAGCGGCGTACAGCTCGACGGGCGCGTGCGGATTCGTGACAACGGCATGACGGCGCGGCGCATGACCGGTCGTCATCTGGCACGCGCACGCAATCCTCGCCAGGGGCGGTCCGGCGCGTCCGACACGGTTCACCTGCGACGATGGCGCGGCTGGTGTCTCGCAGGCGCGCCGGATGAGGAGGCTCCCATGACCACCCGACACGGATCTATGCGCCTTGGCGCTGCGCTGCTCCTGGGAACCATGGTGCTCGTCGGTTGCGGTGGGCCGGACCTCTCCACCGACGAGCTCGCGTGGTGCGATGGGCATCAGGCCGAGGTGGGTCGGGTCGCCCTGTCACGGGGACTGCTCGATGCCGGGCAGGCGTACAGCGATTGGAAGACCAGCGATGCCGGCGGCTATCGGACCGCCTGCACGGAAGCATTCAACGCGCGATAGGGCGTTTCGCGCCGGCAGCGATGTATCGCGGAGGGACCGTGGACGATCGAACCACCGCTCACGAGACGACACCGACGGGAGGCGATCGCAAGACGGTCGACGCGGCTGTGTCGCCAGCCCAGACCATCCCGGACGACCGACCTCCGCAGGTGCGTCCGCAGGTACCGGGCGAGCCGGTGCATGTCATCGATCCGGGCGATATCGGAGGCGCTGGCCAGCACCTCGTTGCTGACCCGCCGTCGGAGCGCGAGCGCCACTGAAGCCGTGAGATCAGGGCACCAACAAGGGGCGAGCGCCCGGTCAGGTGCCGGGCGCTCGCTGGAGTGGCCGGAGGCGGGTTACTGGACGGTGATCTCGGCGTGCATGCCCGCGAGGTAGTGGCCCGGCAGGTTGCAGATGATCACGTAGTGGCCTGCGGGCAGGTCGACCGAGAGATGCCCATCCTTGCCGGGTTGGAGCCCCCCGATCTCGGAGATCACGTCGAGCTCGTCCTCCTCGACCACGCCGTCCTTGACGGGCAGCTGGTCCTGGGGCAGGTCCGTGGCCACGATCACGAACTCGTGCTCGACCGTCCCGACATTGGCGACATTGAAGGTGACCTCACCCGCGGGCACCGTCGTGGCATCGAGCGTGATGGCCATCTCGGTGAGGGTGGCCGACACCTCGGCTCCTGCGCATGGATCGAGACTGGCCATGGCGTCCGAGGGCGCCGGGGCCATGGACGCAGCTGCCATCGACGCCGCTGGTCCCTCCGACATCATCGGGGCCATGGACATCGCCGGAGGTGGGCATGAAGCTGCCGGCATCGTCGACATCGTGGACTCCATGGACGGGCTCTGGGCAGATACCCCGGCCGCCGCTGCGAGCGTCAACAACGCCGCCGCGACGAGCGTGATGGGGACACGGGAGTTGATCACGTGCACTCCTTGCTATCCGGGAGCCGGACCAGGCGTTCTGGGTGCCCGATCGACGGCTCGACCACTGATCATCTTGGCACTGTTACGCCCTGTCCGTGCGACATGATCGCAGGAATGGCTCATGACAACCTCATCTCGGTCTCATCGCGGTGTCATCTCTCGGTGCCGCTCCGCCGAACTGACCGAACTGCTCCCGGCAGCTGAACCCGTTGGCCGCGATGGTCGTGTCGGGATCAGCCGACCGGACGGCCGGCAGGACCGCGTGCTCGCCGACGGCGAGGGACACCTGGTTGTGCTCGCCGGCCTCGAACCCGAAGGCACCGGCCATGCCACAGCAGCCACCATCGTTGGCGGTCACGTCGAGCCCGGTCGCTCCCAGGAGCCTGGGCTGGGCGTGCGTCGTCAGCACCGACGCCTGGTGGCAGTGGTCCTGGACCAGCGCCGTGCCCGATAGCCCACCGAGCCGGAGATCGGCGCGAACCGGTCCAGAAACTCGCCCAGGAGATAGGTTTGGTCGTGGACTCGTCGCGCATCGAGGTCACCGATCGCTATCGACCCTCCTTGTCCAGGCTGCGCGCGATCATCGCGCCGACTCCCGCTGATGCGA
>JBBSOS010000105.1:0-8125 GCA_038259505.1 Candidatus Limnocylindrales bacterium
TCCTCGCCGTCGATCGTGAGGCTGCCGGTCAGATGACCCCGGATGACCCGTGGGGCCAGCCCCGACAGCACCATGCACAACGTCGACTTTCCTGACTCGCTCGCGCCAGCGACGCCCACGATGGAGCCATCGGGCAACTTCAGCTCGATAGCCCGGAGCGACGGACCGGCAGCGCCCGCGTATCGGTATCCGACAGCCGCCAGCCTGATCACATCGACCCCAGTGCGGCCAGCAGACCCGACATGCGCGATATGGCCAGGAGCGGGACGGTCAGGACCAGCAACCATCGGGCGAGACGCTGCGCGGCCGTGTCGTCCGGCGCCCAGAGCAGCGTGCGTCTGCCGGGACGACCGAAGGCGCGAGCCTCCAGCGCAAGGGTGCGCGCCTCGACCTCGCTGATGGCGCCGAGGATCAACGGGCCGACCAGGGGCACGATGCCTCGCAGTCGGGCACGTGGCCCCCCTTCGGTGTCCAGGCCACGCGCGCGCTGCGCCGCCGTGATGGCGCCTGCCCGTTCGACGAGCGAGGGCACCATCTGGACCGAGGCGTTGACCACGAAGCCCAGTCGGGACGAGACGCCCCTGCGCTCCAGGTCGAGCACCAGGTCGGAGGGTCGAGTCGTCAGGTAGAACAGGCTGATGGCGCCCGAGATGGCCGCGATCCGGAAGAGGGTCTCGAGCGCGAACCTGAGCCCTTCGCCGGTGGCGGTGAACGGACCCAACCGGAGCAGGATATCCGTGCCGCCCGGGAAGAAGAACAGGTTGACGAGCAGCGCGCTGATGGCGAGCGGCAGACTCAGGAGGATCGTGATGCGCACCAGTCGTCGCCCGACCCCCGCCCAGGCCGCAGGGAGGAGCACCGCCCCGACCACGATCGCGATGGGGCCGACGAGGCCGCCGATGACGACCGCGTCGATGGCCGTGACCGTGGCCAGCAGGATCTTGGTCAGTGGGTTGAGGCCGTGGAATGTGCTGGGTGCCGGCGGATCGAGGTAGTCGGGCAGCCTCGCTCGCTCGACAGGTGTCGTGGTCAGGCGCGTGATCCTTCGTGGTCGAAGCGTTCGACCAGGAACTCACCCTGGGGGAACCGGGCCCTGGTCCGGACGGCCATGGCACCCAGGATGATATAGACGACGAAGAACGTGGTGACCTTGTCGATGGGGTCGGAGATGAAGCCCTGGCCCAGGGTCGCCTGCTGGATATCGCTGCCGGCCTGACGGAACGCGAGCACCAGGAAGTCGGTCCCGGCCCCCGTGACACCACCGAACACGTTCGCGCTGATGGGCGCGCTGATGGCGGCAGCCACGAGCCCGGTCATCACCCCCATCACCACCACGTATGCCGCGGTCAGGTCGCGTCTGAGCACCAGCAGCACCACCAGTCCGACGATGGTGCCCGCGACCAGGGCGATGGCCAGCCAGCCGAGCACCAGGAACACCCGGTCGTCACCGCTCGGCAGCAGGCTCGCGTCGCCCATGATCCGGGTGTAGCCCAGATAGGCAAGCAGCGCCATGACCAGGATGAGCGCGATGGCCAGCCCGCCGCCCAGGGCCAGCTTCCGTGGTGGTGTGTCGGGCCGCGGCCGGTACCAGCCCATGCGACCGAAGATGCCCGCCATGAGCCCGATAACAGCCGCGACCAGGGCGAACGCACCAGCCGTCGGGCCATTGAGCGGTGGCGGCACGACATATGCCCAGATGAGGTTGGACAGGGCCCCCGTGAGGGCGCCGGGGATGGGGCCCGCCAACGCACCGACCAGGATGGTGCCGATGGAATCGAGATAGATGGGCACCTTGAGCACGGTCGCGACCGCCTGGCCCAGGACGATGTTGCAGGCGATGGCCAGGGGCATCAGCACGATCGTCCGGGTGTCGAACTGGCGGGCGATCGAGTCCAGCCGCTGGGTCTGGGCATACTCGATGGCCGCATAGACCCCGAAGCCCACGGCGATCCCGACGGCGAGGATGAGCGCGAATGCGTTGGCACCGGTGACGTTGCCGCCACTGACCGGGTCGACCTGATCGGCCGAGGCGAATCCGCCAGCGGCCACGATCCCCACGACGGTCGCCACGACACCGCCGATGAGGCCGCCTGCGACGCGGGTCCACGTCTGGCTCACACGAGTCCGCCTCCGGAGTTGCGCGCCTGGATGGCCGCGGCTGTCGCTAGCGTGCCACGTCGGAACGTGCCACTGCCAGCCCTCCGACGCGGTCGATGAAGCGCTCCAGGAATGTGGTCACGTCCGCGGATACCGCCACGTCAAGGTTGGCTGGTCTGCCCCAGTGACCACGCCAGTCGGCCACGGTCTGACCGGTGGTCAACTGCCCACCAAGCTCCACGTCCACCGTGACCGGCCGGGTCTGCACCAGGCTGTCATCCAGGGCGGCGGCAAGCGCGAGCGGATCGTGGATGAACGCGCCTGTGAAGCCATCGAAGCGCTCGTGGAACCGGAAATAGAAGCCGAGGGCGTCGTGGAGGAACCGAACGATCGGGTTTGGCCGACCGACCCCAGCCGCAGCCGATCCGTCGACCTCGCAGCCTACCCGGGCAGCGAGCAGCGCCAGGTGCTCCGGCAGGAACCGAGCCTGCTCCGTGACATCCAGGCCGAGCGCCAATGGTCGGGGTGGCATCGCGCCGTCATCCCAGGCGACCGGACCATCGGGCGACCATGCCCGCAGGACCACCGCGAGCGCTTCCGGATCGACCGCGGCATTCCATTCCGCCACTGGGGTGGTATTGCCCGGAGCGCCGAACGCCCCGACCATGAGCACCAGTCGCCGCAGCAGGCGGGGCAGATCCGGTTCGCGCAAGACGGCGGCGGCGATCGTCGACAGGGGTCCGAGGGTCACCAACGTCAGTTCGCCGGGATGCGCGCGAGCCTCGTCGATGATGAGGTCGGCCGCGTGTCGCGTGGACAGGAGCTGCGAAGGCTCGGACAGCAGGGCATCGCCCAGTCCATCAGGCCCGTGGGTCTCGGGTGTGGTCATGAGCCGACGCATGATGGGGACCTGGCGACCGAGCGCGACCTCGATCTCCGGTCGGCCCGCCAGCTGCAGCACCGCTCGGGTGTTGACGCCCACCTGTCGGGCGTCCACGTTGCCCGCGACACAGGTGACGGCGCGGATCTCGGCGTCGGCCGATGCGCAGGCATACAGCAATGCGAGACTGTCGTCGATACCCGTATCGCAGTCGATGAGCAGGGGCGTCCTGGGCGGTGATCGCATCAGAAGATCGTCTCGAACGCGTCCACGATCCGGTAGTCGCTGTCGACGACCGGGATCCACCGCCAGCGGTCGAAGGCCATGCATGCGTGACGTACACCGAAGGCGACCAGGTCACCGACTGCCAGGGATACCCCCGGGTCGACCGACAGGTAGGCATGCTGGTCGTTCAGCTGCGTCGTCCTGAGCCCAGTGTCGTCACGCATCCATCGGACGGCGCCCGACCGGTCGCGAACGGACACCACGATCGGCGGCGGACCGTCGTAGGGCAGGTCGCGCTTGCCAGCGCCTGCGATGGCGAGGCCTGGCTCGGGCATGGACAGCACCGGTGCCCACACCTCCAGCGCGGCCCGGAGTCGTGGACCACCATCGGCTCGCTCCGACCCGAAGGGCGACACCAGGTCGTAGCCACCATGGTCATGAGTCACCGTGCCGCCGCTCCGTAACACGCCGCGCACGGGCAGGCTGCAGTCCAGTGGCTCGGTCATGCCGTCGACCACCAGGTCCGGATACCGGCTGCCACCCCCGGACAGGAGGATCTCGGTGCCACCATCGGCTGCCACGAAGTCGTCGATGACGAGCACCAGCTCGCGGGCCAGGTCGATGAGCCGGCGTACGGCCGCATCCTGCTCGGCCGGTGTGTCACCCGCTGCGATGCCCTCGAAGAAGGAGACGCCGGCCAGCCGGAGCCCGGTCGAGTCACGCACACGACGAGCGACCTCGATGGCTGCGTCCAGGGTCCTGGCACCCGTTCGTCCACCTGGCAGGCCGACCTCGACCAGGACCGGTAGCCGTCGATGGTGCCCCTGGAGCCCAGCGTCGAGGAGTTCGACGCCGGCCACCGAGTCGACCCAGCAATGGATGTCCGGTCCGCGCTCGTGGAGGGTGGCAGCGACCCAGTCGATGCTCCCCGGATCGGTGACCTGGTTGGCGATCAGGATCCGCTGCACACCCACGCTCACCGCCACGCGCGCCTGCCACGCCGTGGCCAGGGTCATGCCCCACGCGCCGGCCGCGAGCTGGCGCTCGAAGATCGCGGGTGCCATCGTCGTCTTGCCATGGGGCGCCAGCGACACACCCCGTTGCGCGCAGTAGTCCGCGATGAGCGCGATGTTGTGCTCCAGGGCGTCGAGATGGAGCACCATCACCGGCAGCAGTGCGCGGCCATCGAACAGGTCCCAGCCGATGTCCGGCAGGTCGCGCGGGTCCAGGGCGGCATCAAGCGCGGGAAACCCCTTGGCCCGCCAGTCGATGGACCGACCCGCTGGCGTCCCGGGAAGCGCGACCGGTCCCATGGGACGCGTGACCGATCCCGTCGGCAGATCATCCGGCCCGTCGAGCGGTCGATGCATGATCGCCGACTATAGGCGAGCCATGGCCGATCGGCGTTCAGGTGGCGCACGGCCGTTCGCGTTGACGGGGCGCGTCAGGTCCGGCACCGTTGGCGGGTGACATCCACCGACCTCATCACGCCCCCCGCGTCCATCGGCATCCTCGGTGGCGGCCAGCTCGGCCGGATGCTGGGGTACGCCGCCCGCAGCATGGGCTACGGCGTCCGTGTCCTGGACCCGGACCCCGACTGTCCGGCCGCCGCCATCGCCGACCAGGTCGAGGTCGGCGGCTACAACGACCTCGAGGCCGCCCTCCGCATGGCCACCGGGTGTGCGGTCGTGACGTACGAGCTGGAGCACGTCGATGCCACGCTCGTCGAGGCGATCGAGGCCGCGGGTGTGCCCGTTCGGCCCGGCGTGGTGCCGCTGCGCGTGACGCAGGACCGGCTGGCCGAGCGGCGGTTCCTGGCTGCCCAGGACATCGCCGTCGCACCGTGGCGCGAGGTGCAGTCAGGTGACGACGACGGACTCGCCGGGGCCGTCGCGATCCTGGACCTGCCCATCCGGCTGAAGGCGGCGTTGGGTGGCTACGACGGTCGCTCGCAGATCCGGATCGGCAGCCGCCGCGAGCGGACCCTGGCCTGGATGGACCTGGGGCGCCCGCCTGGTCAACCGGTGCTGGCCGAACGGGAACTGCAGTTCGAAGCCGAGCTGTCCGTCGTGTGTGCCCGGTCGTTGGGCGGCCAGGTGGTCTCGTTCCCCGTTGCCCGGAATGTCCACGACAACGGCATCCTGGTCGAGTCGGTGATGCCTGCGGCCGTGTCGGAAGCGGCCGCCGCCTCCGCTCGAGCGATCGCCGCCCGGTTGGCAGAGGCGATGGATCTTGTGGGCCTGTTGACGGTCGAGCTGTTCCTCATGTCGGACGGTTCCCTCATCGTCAACGAGTTGGCGCCCAGGGTGCACAACAGCGGTCACCTGACCGTCGAGGGCAACGCCACGTCCCAGTTCGAGCAGCACATCCGGGCGATCTGCGGCCTGCCCCTGGGAGCCACGGAGGTACTCTCGCCTGCCGCGATGGTCAACCTCCTGGGCACGGGTGCCAGGCGGCCGGCGGTGCTCACCGGGATGGGGGAGGCCCTCGCCGATCCGGATGTCCACGTCCACGTGTATGGCAAGCGCCAGGTCCATGACCGCCGCAAGATGGGCCACGTGACCGTGTTGGGCTCGACGACCGACGATGCGCTGGACCGCGCACGGACGGCGGCCGGCCTGCTCCGCTGGATGCCCTAGGATCGGTCGGTGAGCAGGTCGAAGCCGAGCACGGACGAGTTGGTTGATGCGCCCGTGGTGGGCATCGTCGGCGGCAGCCGGTCCGACTTCCCCATCCTGGAGCAGGCGTTGCGCCTCCTGGGGCGGCTGGAGATCCCGGCCGAGCTGCGAGTGGTGTCCGCCCACAGGACGCCGGACCACCTGTTCCAGTACGCTGAGACGGCCGCCAGCCGCGGCATCCGGGTGCTGATCGCGGGCGCGGGTGGGGCTGCGCACCTGCCCGGCATGCTCGCGGCAAAGACGCAGCTCCCGGTCATCGGGGTACCCATACCCACCAAGCACCTTGCTGGCCTCGATTCGCTGCTATCCATCGTGCAGATGCCGCGGGGCATCCCGGTCGCGACGGTGGCTATCGGCAACGCCGACAACGCGGCCCTGCTTGCGGCGGCGATCCTGGCCCTGTCCGATGACGCGCTTGCCGTCCGCCTGGCCAGATGGCGGCAGGATCAGACGGACGCTGTCCTCGCCGACAGCTCCAACACGAGCCCGCTGGGCTGAGCGACGGACACCTGGACCGTCGTGCCCTGGTCAGTGCACGGTGAAGGCGACGTGCATGCCCGCCCCGTAGTGATTCTCGATGTTGCAGAAAGCGACATAGTTTCCCGGCGCCAGGGTGAGCACCAGGTCCTGCGTCGTTCCCGGGTCGACATCCTCGACCTCTCCCACGGCATCGACCGCATCCTCGTCCACCTCGGTTCTGTCTTCATCCAGAGGGAGCTGGTCAGCGGGCAGGTCCGTGCGCACGACCACGAATTCGTGCGGGATGACGCCGTCCCCCTTGACCACGAACGTCACCTCGCCCGCGGCCAGGTCCGTGGTGCTGGGGTCAGCGAGAACTCTGTGGCCGAGACGGTGACCGTCTCGCAGGGGACCATCGATCGATCCGCCATGCCTGACGCATCCGGCACCATGGATGCTGCCACCATGGACGCGTCCGGCGTTCCCGGCAGACACGGAGCCGCCGAGGTGGCCGGCTCGTCGGGTCCGGCGCCTGTTAGGTAACACGGTACCAGCCTGACCTTCAGCTTGGTAGGGTCCTGGGGCATTAGTCGTGTCCCGGGACACCGGCTTCCATACAATGGCGCTGACAGTCCCCAGGAGGTCCCAGCGCCCATGTCGCATCGCGTCACGCTCATCCCCGGCGATGGTGTCGGGCCGGAGATCACCGAGTCCGCCCGTCGGATCATCGCGGCCGCCGGTGTCGCCGTCGACTGGGAGGTGGCGGCCGCGGGGGCGGAGGTGTTCAGACTCGGCGACACCAGCGGCGTGCCTCGCGAGACGCGCGATTCCATCGAGCGCACCGGGGTGGTTCTCAAGGGGCCCCTGGAGACCCCTGTCGGGTTCGGCGAGAAGAGCGCCAACGTCACCCTGCGGAAGCTGTTCGAGACGTATGCCAACATCCGACCAGCGCGCCAACTGCCGGGGGTGCCCACGCGCTACGACGGCGAGGGCATCGACTTCATCGTCGTCCGCGAGAACATCGAGGACCTGTACGCTGGCGTGGAGTACGAGCCCACCCGGGACGTGGCCGTCGCGCTGAAGATCATCAGCCGTCGTGGCTCCGAGAAGATCCTGCGCTACGCATTCGAGCTCGCGGAACGGGAAGGCCGACGCAAGGTCACCTGCGCGACCAAGGCCAACATCCTCAAGCACACCGAAGGCATGTTCAAGGCCATCTTCGAAGAACTCGCACCCGAGTACCCGGAGATCACGCCCGAGCACCTCATCATCGACAACGTCGCCCACCAGATGGCCAAGGACCCCGCCCAGTTCGATGTCCTGGTGACCACCAACCTGGCCGGTGACATCATCAGCGACCTTGCGTCGGGGCTGGTGGGTGGTCTCGGATTCGCTGCTTCGGGCAACTACGGCGACGGGGCGGCGATCTTCGAGGCGGTCCATGGATCAGCGCCCAAGTACGCGGGCAGGAATGTGATCAACCCGACGGCGCTCATCCTGAGCTCCGTGATGATGCTCCGTCATCTGGGGGAGATAGCCGCCGCGCAACAGGTCGAGGACGCCGTGTTCGTGACCCTCGAGGAGGGCAAGTCCATGACCCTCGATGTGGCGCGCGCTGCTGGAGACGTGGAACAGTCCACCTCGACGTCGGGCTACACCGATGCCGTCATCGCGAACCTCGGACGGTCACCGTCGGTGCGCTATCCGACCCAGGCAGGAGCCCGCACGGGCGCGGTACCCGCACCGCGAACCCGCTGGGCAACGGGTGCGGCCCGCGCCATCGAGA
>JBBSOS010000106.1:0-8091 GCA_038259505.1 Candidatus Limnocylindrales bacterium
CGAGATCCTGTGCCACACCGATACTCTCGTCCATCCCATCTCGGACGAGGACAACGCCGTCGCCCTCATCCGCTTCGAATCGGGTGCCATCGGGCAGTTCGAGGTGTCCTGGACCTTCCGGGGCGGCATGGACCTGCGGGACGAGGTGGCCGGCACCCACGGCACCATCTGGCTCAACCACTTCCTCCGCACCGGCTTCGAGATGTTCACGACTGGCGGCGGCGGCGGCTACGTCGCGGAGAAGGCGGAGACGGCAGCCGGCTGGTTGTTCCCGGTCGGCGACGAGGTGTCGGAGCTGGGCTACGTGGACATGTTCTCGGACATGTTCGACGCCATCGATGGCGGTCGGCCCCCCCGCGAGACCTTCTACGACGGCTATGTCGTGAACTCCATCATGGACGCGGCGTACCGCTCGGCGAAGAACGACCGGTGGGAACCCGTGACCCTCGACTGGAGGGGCGGCAGCACCCCCCGCATCTCCTCGACACCCGAGCAGTTCGACGGTCACGTGGTCATCAAGCGCGAGATCCTCCCCGATGGCCGCCACAAGCTCATCCTCAAGGATCCTGTCACGGGCGACTTCAGCGATCGTGTCGTCGCGGCCGGCTGACGCCGGCGCCAGACGCTGGGACGAGCACTGGGGATCGGGCAGCTGACCGGCGCGAAGGGGACGCCCATGGCGCCACCCGGGACACTCCCAGCGACCCGTGGTCGCGAGGGACTCGGCGCCGGCTCGGCTGGCCGGCTCGCACACTGGCTCGTCCTGGGGGTGCTGTCGCTCCTGGCCGCTGTGCTCACGTGGCCGACGTGGGCGTACATCCCGCAGCCCGGGACCGACGAGAGCTGGCAGTTCGGTCTCTCATGGGCGGCCAGCCTCGGGCTCCAGTGGGGCCCGGACGTCGCGTTCACGTACGGTCCCCTGGGGTACACGCTCGCGCCGATGCTGATGCCCCCCAGCCAGGTGGTCATCGCGGGCCTCGTCTACGTGCTGGCCGCGGCCGTGACCGTGGCCTCGTTCCACGCGCTGCTGTCGGACCGGGGCGACCTCCGACCCTGGTTGACGCTGCTGCTCTCCGTCCTCGCGGCCGTCGTCGTGCTCATCGCAGGCGTCGGTACCACGGGGCTGGGCAATGGCGGCCGCATGTCCGCGATGGTGGTCGCTGGGGTCCCGCTCGCACTCGTCATCCTGGAGACCCGGTCGAGGTGGCCGATCGTCGCGTCGGCCGTCGTGGTCGGCATCGTTGGTCACCAGAAGCTCTCCGAGGCCGTGCTGGTCGCGGGGCTCATCGTCATCGCTGCGCTCGCACGTCGGGACCGACGGGATCTGCCCCTCTTCCTGCTGCTGGCCCTCGGCGTCTGGTTCGCGATCTGGCTGGCCCTGGGACAGGATCCTGCGCACCTGCCCAGCTACGTCGCGAGCGCCATCGCGATCGTGTCCGGGTACGCATCGGCGATGGCGATCGAGCGGCCCGGGTTCGAGTGGAGCTATGTTCCGGCCGCAGCACTCTGCCTCCTGCTGATGGTGCAGGCGCGAGAGTCGACTCGCGACCGAGCGACCGTCAGGCTGGCCTTCCTCTTGGCTGCCGTGGGCTGGTACCTGTGGATCTGTTTCCGACAGGGCTACGTCCGGCACGACATCCACGATGTCTTCTTCTTCGCTGCCGTGATCGTCATGTCCATCTCGCTGATGGCCACCGCCCGCCGAGGGTCGGCCATCGGACTCGGCATCCTCACGTGTGCGGTGGCCGTCCTCGTGCTCTCGATCCACCTGATCGGCTTCGTGGGCCTGCTGGACCGTGGCGACAGCATCGCTGCGGTGAGCCGGGCGTTGACGGCGGTGACGGACGTCCAGGCTCGCGACGCCGCGTGGCGGGCCGCACTCCAGGGATCGGCGGACGCCTATGGGCTCCCCGCATCGCTCATCGAGGAGATGGGGACCCTCCCGACGACCGTGGATCCGGGGGACGTGTCCGCGCTGGCGGCCACCCGGGTCACCTGGGATCCCGTGCCCGTGTTGCAGTTGTACGCCGCGTACACGCCGGAACTCGACGAGCTCAACGCCCGATCGATCGAGCGCCGGCCGCGACAGATCCTGCGTGCGAGTCCACCGACGGGATTCGACGATCGATTCGCGTACTGGGAGTCACCACGCTACCAGGCGGCCGTGTACTGTCGCTATGACCCGTTCCTGGTGACCGATCGGTGGCTGCTGCTCCGTCCGGCAGCCTTCGATCGCTGTAGTGAGCCTCACGACCGGCTGACGGTCAGCGCCACGCCGGGGGTGCCCGTCGACGTCCCGGCGCACTCCGGAGCGATCACCCTGGCATCCGTGACCTACCATCAGTCCATGGTGGATGTCCTGGCCAACCTGGTATTCAAGGGCCCGGAGCGGTTCATCACGTACGGGACCGGAACGTGGCGGATGCCCTATGTACCGCACGCACGGGACCTGATGCTCAACGCGCCGGTCCCCCACGCCGGGTTCCCGGGCCTGCCGGTGACCCCCTATCCCAACCTGGTACTGGACGCTCCGGCCACGGTCGAGTTCTCGTTCGTGGACGTGAGCGACGCTGGTCGACCATGAGAGCGCAGCACCAGATGATCGCCCATGCGGTCACCTGACGTCGCGGTCTTCGCCGCTGGGGCCTGGGCCGATGCGGTCGCGCATCGTCTCGCGGACCGGCTGCGGGCCCGGCCGGACCTGCGCATGTGCCTGCCCACCGGGGACACTCCCGGGCCGGTCTATCGCCGCCTGGTCGGCATGGCTGCGGCAGGAGGCATCCCATTCGAGCGGGCGACCGTCATCCTGCTCGACGAGTACGTGGGCCTGCCGCCGGCCGATCCGGCCCGGTGCGACACGCGCCTCGATCGCGAACTCATCAGCGGTCTGCATCCATCACCGAGTGTGCATCGCATCCGGGTCGACGACCTCGACCCGGTCGCGGCGGCCGCGGAGCACGGCCTGGTGGCGGCCGCCGGGATCGACCTTGCGGTGGTCGGACTGGGCATGAACGGGCACGTCGGCTTCAACGAGCCGGGTTCCGGTGCGGACGCGCCGACACGGGTGGTCTCGCTGACCCCGGGAAGCCGCCAGGTGGCGACCGCTCGCTATGGCGCGAGTGCCGAGCCGGTCTCGGGCATCACACTGGGCATGGACCGGCTCCTGGCCTCCCGTGAGATCTGGTTGCTGGTCAGGGGAGCGACCAAGGCAGCCATCCTGAAGCGTGCGCTCGAAGGCCCACAGTCCGCCGAATGCCCTGCCTCGTGGCTGCGTCGCCATCCGCGGCTGACGGTGCTCGCCGATGAGCCGGCTGCGGCAAGCCTCGGTTAGCGCATCAAGCCGGCTGCCGACAGGGCGGCCGCCGCTGGCTGGGCCAATGCCGAGGCACGCATGTGAACTTCATCGTGGATTCCGCGTACAGCTCCGCGAAAGGCCGCGCGTGGGAGCCCGTGAGCCTCGATCGGCGTGGCGGTCCTGCCCCGTGCATCGCCCCCCCGAGGAGTACGAGGGCCAGGTGGTCATCAACCCAGGGCTGCTGCCGGACGGCCGGACCAAGCTCATCCTCAAGGACCCGGTGACTGGCGACTTCAGCGATCGCGTCGTGGACATCGCCTGATAGGGCGCTCGGCTGACGGCTGACGGCTGCGGGTCCGGTCCCTTGCTGGCTCGACACCCGTGCGGACCGCCGGAGCCGTTCTCAGGGTCCCACCATCCCATACACTCTCGTGACGACGGGACCGGGAGAGGCGTTGGCACACGGCGCTGCCCGCGAACTCGACGATGCATCGAGGAGGGTGTGGAGTCCATGAACCTGACCACTGTGTGGCGGCGCGCGTTTGCCTTGGGGGCGATGACGGCCCTGACTGTCAGCGCCATCGGGCCGGGCGCCGTATTGGGCCAGTCGCCCGGCACCCCGACCCCAGGTGGATCGATCGTCGCGGCCATCGAGGGCGAACCGGCCTCGGTGGACCCGGCCTTCGACTACGACTTCGTGTCCGGCCTGGCCACGTCCAGCATCACGGAGCCCCTGCTCGTCTTCTGCGAGCACGACACCCAGTTGTGCCCCAACCTGGCCACTTCCTGGGAGGTCAGCCCGGATGGCCTGACGTACACCCTCAAGATCCGCCAGGGTGTGTTGTTCCACGACGGCACCACGATGACCGTGGATGACGTGGTCTATAGCCTGGACCGCATCCGCGACCCAGCCCTTGGCTCGTACGTCGGCTGGATGCTCGCGAATGTCGCAGACGTCACGGCACCCGATGCAGAGACCGTGGTCATCACGCTCAGCAAGCCCGATGCATTGCTGGAATACGCACTCGCGTCGACCGCCGCGCACGTGGTCAACAAGGCGTTCGTGGAGGCAAACGGCGACAAGTACGGCACGCCCGCCGTGGGCTCCATCGGCACCGGCCCCTTCAAGTTCGTGGAGTGGGTCAGCGGCGATCATCAGACGCTCGCCCGCTTCGACGACTACTGGAACAAGGCCAATGGCGGTCCCTACCTCGACCAGGTGACCATCAAGATCCTGCCCGAGCCGACCACGCGCGTGGCCGGCCTGGACACGGGCGAGATCGACTACCTCGTCAACAACGTGCCCTCGGACCAGTACGCGACCGTGGCCGGGATGTCCAACGTGGGCCTTTCGTT
This sequence comes from Candidatus Limnocylindrales bacterium, assembly GCA_038259505.1. Lineage (GTDB taxonomy): Bacteria > Chloroflexota > Limnocylindria > Limnocylindrales > CSP1-4 > JAFMJV01. The sequence continues at coordinate 4,652 of JBBSOS010000106.1, forward strand.
CGCGCCCTCGTACTACGGCGAATGGATCACCTTCAACACGGCGGAGGCGCCGTTCGACAACGTCAAGGTCCGCCAGGCGCTCAACTACGCCCTGGACAAGAAGGGCATCCGCCAGCTCTACTACGGCCCCGACACCCCGGATACCAAGGCCACCCTCGTGTACCCCACCATGTGGACGTTCGAGGAGCCCAAGTGGCAGGCGGCTTGGGACACCCTGCCCGCCTACGACCAGGATCTGGCCAAGGCCAAGCAGCTATTGGACGAGTCGGGAGTCGCCGACCAGCTCAACGGCAAGACGATCGCGTACTACGAATCGACGCCGTCGATCAAGGGGATCGGCGAGTCGTTCATCGACGCCATGTCCCAGCTGGGCATCACCATCGAAGCCCAGAAGGTGACCTACCAGGAGGCCGTCTCGCTCCAGTTCGGTGACCATACGGACTACGACATGATCGTCGGCTCGTGGGGCTCGGACTTCCCAGATCCGTCGGGTAACCTGCGCCCGAACTTCGCCTCGGAGAACATCGTGGCAGGCGGCGCCAACGCCTCCGCCTACACCAACCCCCAGGTGGACGAGCTGCTGGCGCAGCAGAACGCCCTGGTGGACAAGGCTGTGCGTGCAGACCTGCTCATCCAGGCGCAGGCGCTCATCGCCGAGGACTCCCCTGTCATCTCGGTCACCAATCCCGGCTGGCCGCTCGCGGTCAACAAGCGGGTGCAGGGCGCCAGCATCGGGGCGCTCTGGTACTGGGCGTCGCTGTTCAAGGACCTGTGGGTCACCCCGTAGCGGACGACACATCGCCGCTCCCCGGGCAGACCGGTGAGCGGCATCCACGCTGAGTCCAGGAGATCCCAAGATGGCGGGCTATGCCGCACGCAGGGTGCTGTCCGCCATTCCTGTGCTGCTGTTCGTCTCCTTCGTCACGTTCGCGCTCATTCGGCTGGCGCCGGGCGACCCGGTGCTCATCGTGCTCGGCGGCAAGCGCATCAGCCCCCAGCTCATCGAGCAGCTGCGGGTCCAGTTCGGGCTGACCGGCGATCCCGTCAGCCAATATCTCGCATGGATGGGTCGGCTGTTCCAGGGTGACTTTGGCCAGAGCTACAAGCTCAAGCAGGACGTCAGCGACCTGATCCTGGCACGGCTGCCGGTGACCTTCGAGCTCATCTTGTTCTCGGTGCTCATCGCGGTCGCCGTGGCCATCCCGTTGGGCGTCTACCAGGCGCATCGGCGGGACACCCGCGGCGACTATGCGGGTTCGCTATTCGCGCTCATCGCGGTCAGCTCGCCGGTCTACTTCACGGCCATCCTGGGGGTGCTCGTGTTTGCCGTGTGGCTGGGGGTGCTGCCCGCCTTTGGACGCGGTGGTCCGGACCTCATGGACCAGGCACACCACCTGCTCCTGCCGGCTGTCACGCTCGCCCTGGGAATGATCGCGTTGACATCACGCATGACCCGAAGCGCCATGATCGAGGTGCTCTCGTCTGACTTCATCGAGGCAGCCCGTGCCAAGGGACTGCCCGAACGGACCGTGGTGGTCAAGCACGGCCTGCGCAACGCGCTCATCCCGGTGCTCACCGTGACCTCGCTCCAGGTCGGCTTCCTGCTGGTCGGCACCGTCCTCGTGGAGAGCACGCTCGGGCTCGGCGGTCTGGGATCGCTCATCACGGACTCCATCCAGAACCGCGACTACCCGGTCATCCAGGCGTCCGTGCTGCTGCTGGCCCTGGCCTTTACGCTGCTCAACCTGGTCACGGACCTGCTGTACGCGGCCATCGATCCCCGGATCCGCTACGCATGACGAGCGTTGTCGCCACCACGCCATCCTTCCGCCGTCGCCTGGGTTCCAGCGCGCTCGTGCGCAACCGCGCCGCGGTGGTGGGCCTGATCATCCTGGTGCCGCTGCTGCTGGCGACCATCGTGCCCTGGCTGCTCACCAACGCCGATCCCAACGCCCAGGACCTGGCACGGTCGCTGCAAGGCCCCAGCTGGCAGCACCTGCTGGGCACGGACAAGCCCGGTCGCGATGTGCTGGCACGGGTCATCCATGGTGCGGCGCCCACACTGCTCGGCGCCATCGTGGTGGTCGTCATCAGTGGCGCCGTTGGGATTCCGGCTGGGCTGTTCGCGGGCTACTACGGCGGCCGCACAGAGTCGATCATCATGCGCATCCTGGATGCCCTACTGGCATTCCCGGCACTGCTGCTGGCCATCCTGGTCGTGGCCACGTTCGGGCGCGGCCTGACCACGGCCGTCATGGCGCTGGGCGTCATCTACATCCCGGCCATGGCACGCCTGGTGCGCAGCGTCACGCTCGTGCAGCGCAACCAGGCATACGTGGACGCGGGCATCGCACTGGGCTACTCCGACCAGCGGATCATCTTCCGCCACATCCTGCCCAACCTGGTGGCAGCCATCGTGGTCCAGTCGAGCATCGACCTGGCGTATGCCATCCTGGACATCGCGGCACTCAGCTTCCTGGGTCTGGGTCAGCAGCCCCCGGACCCGGACTGGGGCTCGATGCTCTCGGATGGTCGGTCGTACCTGCTTCAGAACCCGTTGCCGGCCATGTCCGCGGGCATCGCCATCATGCTCGCGGTCATCGCCTTCAACCTCGTGGGCGATGGTCTGCGGGCACAGCTCGACCCGCGGGAACGGCAACGATGAGTGATGTCCTGCTCGAGGCGCGCGGCCTGACCGTCTCGTTCCGCACCCTGGCCGGGTCCGTGCACGCCGTGAACGGCCTGGACCTGGACCTGCGCGCGGGTGAGATAGTGGGTCTCGTCGGCGAGTCGGGCTCGGGCAAGAGCGTCACCAGTCGAGCCATCATGGGCCTCCTGCCGCGTCGCTCGGCGGAGGTCAGGGGGAGCGTCCGGCTCGATGGCAAGGAGCTGGTCGGGCTGCCCGAGTCAGATTACCGACGCATACGCGGTGAGCAGGTCGCGATGATCTTCCAAGATCCGTTGACCGCGCTCGACCCGCTGTATCGCGCCGGCGAGCAGGTGGCCGAGGCGCTGCGCTTCCACAAGGGGATGTCTCGCAGCGCCGCAAAGGCGCGGGTCGTGGAGCTGCTCGCCTCCGTTGGGCTGGCGGACCCGGCGGGCACGGCCGACAGGTATCCCCACGAACTGTCGGGCGGAATGCGCCAGCGGGTGATGATCGCGATGGCGCTCGCCTGCGAGCCCGAATTGCTGATCGCCGACGAGCCGACGACCGCCCTCGACGTCACCATCCAGGCGCAGATCCTCGACCTGATGCGCAAGCTGCGCGACGATACCGGGACGGCGATCATCCTGATCACCCATGACCTCGGCGTGGTGGCGGAGATGTGCGATCGGGTCGCGGTCATGTATGCCGGCGAGATCGTCGAGCAGGCGGACGTCAGGACGCTGTTCCGGAACCCGCTCCACCCGTACACCCGCGGCCTGATCGAGTCCATCCC
>JBBSOS010000107.1:0-8070 GCA_038259505.1 Candidatus Limnocylindrales bacterium
ACGAGCGCCTCCTGAGGACGATCGCGACCATCATCGCGGCCGTACCGCTGGCGATCATGGTCGTCGCGTGGCTGCGATTCGATGGCAGCGCCGGCTTCGAACAGGTCGAGGCGGCGTCGTGGATCCCCAGCCTCGGCGTCAGCTATCGGGTCGGCATCGATGGACTGTCGCTGCCGCTCGCCACGATGACCGCGCTCCTGTTCCTGGTGGCCATCGCATATCCGGTCGATACCCGCGGTCGGCCAGGACCCTATCTGGGCCTGATGCTGTTCCTCGCGGGGGTATCGATCGGGCTGTTCCTGGCGCTGGACCTGTTCCTGTTCTTCGTGTTCTGGGATGTGTCGCTCGTGGCCATGTACTTCCTCATCGGGGCGTGGGGCCATGGCGATGCCCAGCGCTCGGCGCTCAAGTTCTTCATCTACACGTTCGCGGGCTCGTTGCCGCTGCTCCTCGCCATCCTCGGCCTGTACCTCGTGACCGAACCCCGGACGTTCGACATGGCGGAGATCATCCGGCAGCAGCCGCTGGCCGGTGCCGGGCTCTACGGGACGCTCGTGTTCGCGGGCTTCTTCGTGGGCTTCGCCATCAAGACACCGCTGGTGCCGGTCCACACCTGGCTGCCGCCCGCCCACGTGGACGCGCCCGGGCCTGCATCGGCGATCCTGGCCGGCGTGCTGCTCAAGATGGGCACCTATGGCTTCATCCGGATCCTCATGTCGATGCTGCCGGAGGACTGGGCGCGGTTCGCCCTGCCCATCGCCATCCTCGCCACCATCTCGGTGGTGTACGGCGCGCTGGTGGCACTCGCCCAGACGAACCTCAAACGGCTCATCGCCTACACCAGCATCAACCACATGGGCTACGTGGTCCTCGGGTTGGCCGCCGCGGGGGCCGCGGTCACCGGCCAGGAGGCGGCCCAGTCGATCGCCCTGACGGGTGCCACCGTCGAGATGGTCGCGCACGGGCTCATCACCGGAGGGCTGTTCCTCGTCAGCGGATCGATCCTTGCCCGGGGTGGCACGTATGAGATGGCCGAGTACGGTGGCCTGCTGGGAAGAGCGCGATCGCTGACCGGTCTCACGGCGCTCCTGGCCTTCGCGAGCCTCGGCCTGCCCGGTCTTGCCGGCTTCGTGGGCGAGATCCAGATCTTCGCCGGGACGCTGGCCATCTATCCCGTGCTCGCGGCGATCGCGCTCCTGGGCATCGTCCTGACCGCCGCCATCTTCCTGCGCCTGCTGGGCCGGATGTTCCTGGGCACCTTGCCGGACCGATGGCGGGCGTTTCCCGACCTGGACCGCGTGGAGACACTGGCCGTCGGGACCCTGGGCGCAGTCGTGATCCTGATCGGTGTCGCCCCTGCCTCGCTGCTGGGTGTCATCGACTCCTTCGCAGGGCCGTTCGTCGGACGACCGTGAGCGACGGCACGGGAATGGTCAACGCGGTGGGCGATGTCCTGCCGGAGATCAGCCTGGCCCTTGGCGCCATCTCGGTCCTGGTGTATGCGATCCTGGCCCCGGCACGTCGTCAGGTCGGCGCAGCCGTCATCGCACTGGTCGCGACGGTGATCGCCGGGCTCCTCACGGTCGCCTCGCTCGGGGATGCACAGGTCGTGACGTTCTTCGGCACGTATGCACGGGATGGCAGCGCCCTGTGGGGCAAGCTCATCGTGCTCGGGGCCACGGCCGTGACCATCGGCCTGGCCGTGCCCTGGTTCCGACGCGACCCTCGTCACGGCGAGTTCTACGCGTTGCTGCTGTTCTCCAGCCTGGGGGCCGTGCTCCTCGCAGGTGCGACCGACCTCAAGGAGTTCGTCGTGGCGATGCTGCTGTCATCTGCCACGGGATATGTGCTGTCGGCGTACCACCGTACGTCGGCGAGGTCGTCGGAAGCGGCCATCAAGTACTACCTCATTGGTGCCCTGGCCAGCTCGGCGATGCTGATGGGGGTCGCATTCCTCTTCGGACTCGCCGGTGGCACGACCCTCGCGGCCCTGTCCGGCGGCTTCCGGGCGGGCCCGGCAGCAGTGGCGGGCGTGGCCCTGGTCCTGGTGGCCGTCATGTTCAAGATCGGGTCGGTGCCGGCCCACATGTGGGTGCCGGACGTGGCCCAGGGCGCCCCGGCCCCAGTGGCCGCCTTCGTGACCGCGGTGCCCAAGGTCGGCGGGTTCCTGTTCCTGGCCCGGTTCGTCCTGGCCCTGCCGGAGGGATCGGTCGGCTGGGTGCCGCTCATCGCGATCCTCGCCGCAGCGACCATGACCCTCGGCAACCTGGCCAGCCTGTGGCAGGAGGACCTGCGGCGGCTGCTGGGCTGGTCGGCGGTGTCGCAGACAGGCTACGGCCTGATGGCCATCGTGGGCATCGGCCGCAGCGACCTGGCGCTGCCGGCGTTGCTGTTCTTCCTGCTCGCCTACGTGCCCGCGAACATGGCCGCCTTCGGCGTGGTGGTGGAGCTCCGGGGTCGCTCGGCGATCGCCGACTACGAGGGCCTGGCCCGCGCGCACCCGATGCTCGCTGGAGCCCTGACCACGAGCTTCCTGTCCTTCATCGGCGTGCCCCCCCTGTCGGGATTCGTGGCCAAGCTGCTGCTGTTCGCGGTCGCGATCCAGGTCGGCTACACGTGGCTCGCGGTGATCGCCGCCATCAACACGGTGGTGTCGATCTTCTACTACGCACGGGTGCTGGCACCCATGTACTTCGGGCGACCGTCAGGGTCGGTGCCGGTCCTGGGACGGCCCGCCGCGTGGGCCACGCTCTCGTCAGCGGTGATCGTGATCGTCAGCGGGTTGGCAGCGGAACCATTCGTCGCAGCATTCGAGCGGACGCTGCTCCAGATCCGGTAGACCCGCGGCCGCCTATTTCCCGGATCCAAGCGAAGCGCTATCGGCAGGGCCGACGTCGGACGCGTGCGCCATCCGCTCAGTGGCCGGCTCCCAGCTGGCCGCTCAGCGCGTGCCACTTCTGGCTGGCGTCATTCATGCCGATGATCTGGACGTGCTTGCCCTTTGATGCGTACTTGAACATGATGGCGTCGAGGGCGGCGACGGTGGACGAGTCGTAGATCTGCGCCTCGGACAGGTCGATGATCACGTTCTGAGGGTCGCCGACGTAGTCGAACTGGTAGACGAGGTCGTTGCTCGACGCGAAGAACAGCACGCCTCGGACCGCATACACGCGAGTGTCCGCGTCGGGGTGCGCGATGTCCACCACCTCGGTGAAGTGCGCCACGCGGCGGGCGAAGAAGACCGTCGCCACCAGGACCCCGACGATCACGCCATAGGCCAGGTTGTGGGTGACGACGGTGACGAGCACCGTCGCAGCCATGATCACGGTCGCGCTGATGGGCATCCGGCGGAGCGTGGCGGGTTGCACACTGTGCCAGTCGAAGGTGCCCACCGAGACCATGATCATGACCGCGACCAGGGCCGCCATGGGGATCTGGGCCACGGTTCCGCCGAGACCGACGACCAGTGCGAGCAGGAACACGCCGGCGAGGAATGTGGAGATCCGGGTGCGCGCGCCGGAGGTCTTCACATTGATCATCGTCTGGCCGATCATGGCACAGCCACCCATGCCGCCGAAGAGAGCAGTCACGATGTTGGCAACGCCCTGGCCCCAACCCTCGCGGGTCTTGTCCGAGTGCGTGTCGGTGATGTCGTCGACGAGCTTCGCGGTCATCAACGATTCGAGGAGGCCGACCATCGCCATGGCGAAGGCATACGGCGCGATGATGCCGAGCGTGTCGAGGGTGAACGGCACGTTCGGGACGAACAGGGAGGGCAGGCTCGTCGGCAGCTGGCCCTGGTCACCGACGGTCGGGACAGCGATGCCGAAGGCCACGGCCGCGCCGGTCAGCAGGACGATGACCACGAGTGGTCCGGGGACCACGCGCGTGAACCGGGGCATGAACACGAGGATGCCCAGGCCAAGCGCCACCAGCGGATACACGATGTCCGGCACATCGATGAGATAGGACAGTTGCGCGGTGAAGATCAGGATCGCGAGGGCGTTGACGAATCCGACCATGACGCTGCGCGGGATGAAGCGCATGAGCCTGGCCGCACCGAGGAGGCTGAGCACGATCTGGATGGCACCAGCCAGCAGCACCGCTGCCACCAGGTAGTCGAGCCCGTAGTCCTTGACGAGTGGCGCGATGACCAGTGCCACTGCTCCGGTCGCTGCCGAGATCATCGCCTTCCGACCGCCGACGATCGAGATGGTGACGGCCATGGTGAAGGACGCGAACAGCCCGACCTGGGGATCCACGCCCACGAGGATGGAGAAGGAGATCGCCTCCGGGATCAGCGCGAGCGCGACGACGAGGCCCGCGAGGACCTCGATCCGGAGCCGCTTCGGGGAGCGTAGTGCGCCCATCACCGAGGACTCCGCGTCAGGGGTCGGGAGCGCCCACGTATCGGCAGGCGTGGAGAGTGACATGCAGCGTCCTTCGAAGGGTCCGCGGCGCGATCCGCGCCCGGGCAGGAATGGCACCGCGAACGACGGCACGGGAACGCGTCCAGGGACGCTGAGCAGCGTGACTCGGAAACCGAGCCGGTGGGCGACGCACTTGCCGACGGACCGACAGGAGCCAGTCGTCGAGAGTCGTTCGTGTGTGCGTCGCGAGCGGACCGTCCGGCCCGAGGGTCGACTGGAGGGTATCATGGCGGCGCGCTTCGGCAGCCTGAAACCGATGCTCAGGGTCGTCCTCGCCTCCTTCGGACAGGAGCCGCTCAACGGTTGATGGGCCTCCCTGTCACGGTGACGCCCGCACGCTAGTCTCTGGACTCCAGCCATTGCGATCCCGCGATGACGGAGGGGACAGACGGGAGGGAGCGCGCGTGGCGCACGACGCGTCCGAGGGGCCATCGATACCGGTCGAGATGCGCACCCGCAGCTTCTGGCGCCTGATGGCGTACGCCGCCCTGTTGGGCGTGGTCGGGGCCATCGCCGGCATGGTCTTCATCGGCGTGACCCGCGTCGGCGCGACCTGGTACGGCGACCCGGGCCTCGGTTGGTTCGATGGACCAGTGTGGTGGGTCGGGGCCGCGGCGGTCGCCGGCCTCCTCGTCGGCATCCTGCGGCGTGTGCTCAAGGTGCCCCAGAAGACGCCGGGGATCATCGAGGATCTCAAGTCCGAGCAGGTCGACCCCAGGCTTGTGCCGTCGATCGTCGCGGTGTCAGCGATCTCGCTCATCGGTGGAGCCAGCGTCGGTCCTGAAGTCGCCCTGGGCCAGATTGGCGGGGGGACGGCGGGATCGGTCGCCAGGCTGCGCCGGCTCGGCGACGACGACGCGAAGGCGTTGTCCCTGAGCGGCATGGCCGGCGCGTTCGGCGGCCTGTTCTCGAGCCCCCTCGTGGCGATGGCCCTCGTCATCGAGGTCGCGCAGCCGGCCCGACAACGGTTCGAGCGCACGTTCTTCGGGAGCCTGATCGCCACGAGCATCTCGTTCGGCCTGTACTTCGCCATCGTCGGCAGTTTGTTCCTGGGGATCTACACCATCCCCGCATACGCCTTCGAGGACTGGCAGTTGCTGGGCGGGGTTGGCCTCGGCCTCCTGTCCGCGCTCGTGGGGATCATCACGGTCGTTGCCATCGCCACGACGGCCAAGCTCTTCGTCCGGCTGCCGGTCGACGATGTCCTGAAGCCCGTGATCGGCGGCGTGATCTTCGGACTCATCGCGGTCGCCCTCCCCCTGACCCTGTTCACGGGCAGTTCCCAACTCGAGACCGTGCTCACGCATGCCGAGTCGCTCGGGCTCGCCCTGCTCATCGCCATCCTCCTGGGGAAGATCGTGGCCTTCGCCGTCAGCCTCGGCAGTGGCTTCATCGGTGGGCCGATCTTCCCTGTGTTGTTCGTTGGCGGGACGGCCGGCGTCATCGTGAGCCAGGTGTTCCCGAGCGTGCCGGTCGGCTTGGCATTCAGCTGCATGCTGGCGGCCGTTCCGGCTGCCATCATCTCGGCACCCTTTTCGCTCGTGCTGCTCGCAGCGCTCCTGACGCAGGTCGGTGCTCTCCAGACCGCGCCCATCCTCATCGCGGTGGGTACCGCACACCTGACGGTCGTGATCATCCGCTCCCTCATCGCGGAGCGCGCCGATGGCATCGGTGAGCGTGCCGGACGAGGGGCATCGCCCCCGAGAGAACCGGACCCCGGGATGCGCTCGCCCACCGACTGACGCAGCCAGATCACGGGAGGGTGAGGATGGTCGTGCTCAACGCTCCAAGGCTCTTGCGGTGTTCGCGGTATCGATAGCGGCAATCGATGACTGGTCAGTGACGGACTCGCGATGCCACTGACCTCAGCATCAGCCGCCAGCGCCCTCGCTGACCCAGCTCGTCGCATCGTCCAGCTGAACCAGCAGGTACGTGCCGACGTCAGCCGGGATCAGCCAGCCGAAGACCCGCACCGTGTCCGCGAGCCCGGGATGAGCCTGCGCATGGCCGAACCTCCGCTGTTGTTCCGAACCCTGGTCAAGGTCCGTCGTGTAGCCGTTGGCCACGGGTACCGATGCACATCATGGCGTGACGATGGAGAACGACGGGTCGGGCGCCTCGAGCACGGCTATCAGGCGTCCGAGCACGCCGCTGTCACCCTCCATGGTCATCCCATCGGTACTTCCGGCCAGGAGGCCGGGGAGGCCCGACCGGGGGGTTCGCAATACGAGGTCGGCACCATCCACCGGTGCGACGCGGTGCACCAGCACGCCGTTGCGAAGGTCGAGTCGGTACGAACCGCCGGTATCGGTCAGGTGGACCCCGACCGACAACTCCTCATGCCATGCCTTCGGCCCATCGAGCCGGATGGCGATGGCGTCGAACACTTGCTCCGGAGTCAGTGCAGCGAACATGTCAGGCGATGCTGCCTGTGTGGGCGTGCCGAAGTTGCCGTTGCGCAATTCTGTCGCGCCTGCGAGATAGGCGTTGCGCCAGGTGCCATTCTCTGATCCGAAACCAAGCTGCTCGAAGGTGTTCGCCTGAAGGGCCCTGGCCGCCTCGTGGGTCGGATCCGCGAACGGGACGTGATCGAGCATCTCCGCAACCCAACGTGCCACTGGACGACCAGAGTCTCGACCTGCTCGTGTCGCTGTACACGGGTCCGTTGTCGCGCCACTGGACTCGGTACCTGAGCGTGGGAGGGATGCTGCTGGCGAACCCCAGCCAGCGATGCGGCCCTGGCGTCCATCGATCCTCGCTACTGGCTCGTCGGCATCGTCCGCTCCCGAGGCAGCGACTATCGTGTCACGAGCGAGAACCTCGAAGCATTCCTTGTCCCGAAGACTCCAGTCGAGGTCACCGCGGAGCTCATCGAACGTACGGGCCGCGGCATCGCCTATGCGAAGCGCGCGCTTGCCTACCTCTTCCGCCGCGTGCAGTGACCGGATGCCGGTGAGCGCAGGGACGACGTGCACCACCGAGGGCAACCAGAAACGAGGGGTCGCCTCGAGAGTCGGGATGTCGCGCCCAGCACGAAGGTGGAATTGGAGCGGGAGACGGGGATCGAACCCGCGACATCCTGCTTGGGAAGCAGACACTCTGCCAACTGAGTTACTCCCGCTCGCAGCCGGGATGATAGCCCGGAACGTGCCCGAAAGCCAGATTCCACGCACGAATCTGGGCTGCGAGGAGTTCCGAGGGGTGAGCCCGAGTCCTCATCCCTCAGGCGCCGCGATCCCGGATCTGGCCCTATGGCACAGATAGTGGCACAGATAGTGCGGCCCAACGTCACGTCGGACCGCCCCTACCGATTGGTCACGGCCCGTACATCCAGCCCCGTCGTGCCCCAACATGGGACCGGCATGCCGTCGGCAAGGGGGAAGCTGTTCGGCGTGCGATGCGGACGCTCCTCCGCGACGGCTCTGGACTCCAGCGAGCGGCCCCGTAGGCCCCGTCGCCTCCGGGGCATCGACGGCAGGGGTGGTCTGTGCCGATCGCTGGCTCGAGCTCAGCGGCCCAGGTGGAGGCGGAAGACTCGATCGGCGGCGCGACCCAGGTCACTGCGCTCGCGACCGGAAGGCTCGATAGAGGCCCTGCACATACGGCGTGGCAGGAGAGCCCGCCATGCGACCCTCGATCA
>JBBSOS010000108.1:0-7984 GCA_038259505.1 Candidatus Limnocylindrales bacterium
AGCCGCTCCAGGTGGAGCAGAAGGTCGCCCGGCAGGCACGCCAGCTCCGCAGCGAGCTGCCGCGAGGCATCGACCGTGCCCGCTCCGAGCACACGAGTGACCACCGTGGAGCCGCGGGCCGCGAGCGCTTCCCGGAGACTGAAGGTTCCCGACAGCGGCGTCTGGACCCTGGAGCGCGTCACGAACGTGCCTCGACCCTGGTGCCGCGAGATGAGGCCCCGTTCCTCCAGCTCCGCGAGGGCCTGGCGAAGGGTCGCGCGCGACACCTTGAGTTCGCGGCACAGGTCTCGCTCGGGGGGCAGCCTCGTGCCCGGGGGCCACTCGCCTGACCGGATACGGGCCTCGGCCTGGCTGGCGATGACCGAATAGAGCGGTTCCCTCGGACGCATGCTCACGACAGGCCAAGTCTAGCGTGACTGGTCCGATTGGTACAGACCAACTGCGGCGCACCGGCACGTGCCGACTCGGTCACCGAAGCCGGAGGTCCGGGGAGCCAGGGCGGCCCCCGGATCGTTCAGGCGGCCGTGACCGCGACGACGAACGCCCGCATCCGACCGTCGAGGTCGGTGGACCCGAAGCGATCTGCCAGGGCGACGGCGGCAACCGCGGTGGCTCGCTCCAGGCCTGCAGGGTCGCGCGCCTCGATCTCGCCGCGCAGCGGGGTCCCCTGGCAGAAACCTATGGCCGCGACCTGGCTCGTAGCGGCGCGGCTGCGCGCCTCGAGCGCTTCGAATCCGAAATCGACCACGGCTCCCGCTGCGGCCAGATCCGCCCGGATGGCCACCTCATCGTGGTAGCCATGTGGTGTGCGAGCCATGAACCGCGGCGGATCATCCGGGAAGAGGCCAGCGAGCGCCACGCCGACCGTGTCGGCGAACTCGTTCGTCGCGATCTCGTCCCAGGTGTTGAACACGAATGCACCGCCGGGCCGGACCACTCGCATGATCTCCCGGAAGGCGGCCACCCGGTCCGGGAAGAACATCACCCCGAACTGGCAGGCGACGACATCGAACGTGCCGTCGTCGAAGGGCAGGCTGGCGGCATCCGCCTGGCGCCACGACACCGGATGGCTGGTGCCCAGCGACCTGCCTCTGTCGAGCATCGGCTGATGGAGATCCGTGGCCGTGATCGAGACATCGCCGCCGAGGCGATCGCACATGGCTCGTGTCAGGGCGCCAGTGCCGGCCGCGACCTCGAGCACCGAATGTGGTCCCAGTCGCTCGATCCGCGCCGTGAGGTCGAGCGCATATGGCTCGAACAGCATCGGCACCATCGCGCGGTCGTAGAGGTCGGGGACGGACCCGGCGAATCGGGCGTCGTCAGTGGTACGCGTCATGGTCTGCAGGCGATCAGGGTCGGCACGAGCGCATGATGGCAGAACGAGGTGAGCGGATCGCGTTCGGTCGGGAACACGACCACGTCGAGCACGGAGGAGGATCGGAGTGGCGAGCGCGCTGCCCGCGACCAACTGGGCCGGCAATGTCCGCTTCCGCGCCGCCCGCCAGCACCTGCCCGAGACCGTCGGTGAGCTGCGGCACATCATCGCCACACGGGACCACGTTCGGATCCTGGGCACCGGTCATTCCTTCAGTCCGCTTGCGGATACCCCGGCCGACCAGGTGTCAGTGGCCGGTCTTCCGCGGCACCTGACCATCGCCGCGGACCGGCGGAGCGTCACGGTCAGCGCCGGCATGCGACACGGCGAGATCGCGACCCGTCTCCACGAGGCAGGACTCGCCCTCCACAACCTCGCATCACTGCCCCACATCTCGGTCGCCGGCGCGGTCGCCACGGGCACCCACGGGTCGGGCATCGGCAATGGCAATCTCGCGACCGCGGTCATCGATATCGAGATGGTCACCGCCGACGGGGACCTGGCATGGCTGTCCCGGGCACACGATGCGGAACGTTTCCCGGGCGCCGTGGTGGCGCTCGGCTGCCTGGGCGCGGTCACGTCGCTGACCCTCGAGGTGGAGCCGACCTACGACGTCCGTCAGACCGTGTACGAATCGCTGCCCTTCGGGCGCATCGACCGGGATCTCGACGAGATCCTTGCCGCCGGGTACAGCGTCAGCCTGTTCACCACCTGGCGCGAGTCGTCGATCGACCGCGTCTGGATCAAGCGACGTGTCGACCAACCGGCGCCGGAGCTCCCGGCGACCTGGATGGACGCCCACCGCAGCGCGCGCGAGTGGCACCCGATCGCGCAACTCGACCCGGCCGCCTGCACCGCACAAATGGACGTGCCCGGGCCGTGGCACGAGCGACTCCCCCACTTCCGGCTCGAGTACACACCCAGCAGTGGTAGTGAGCTCCAGACGGAGTACCTCCTCCCAAGGCGGCGCGCTGCGGATGCATTGCGGGCGGTCGAAACGATCCGGCAGCACCTGACCCCGGTGCTGCAGATCTCGGAGATCCGGACCGTGGCCGCTGATGACCTGTGGCTGAGCCCCTCGTATGCGAGGGATTCGCTGGCACTCCACTTCACCTGGGTGGACGACGTCGACGCGGTCGCGCCAGTGGTGGCCCGCCTGGAGACCGTCCTGGAGCCATTCGCGCCGCGACCCCACTGGGCCAAGATCTCGAGCGTCCCGGCCGACGTCGTCGCGAGCCGCTACCCGCGGATGGCCGACTTCCAGGGGCTCCGACACGCGCTCGATCCGCACGGGGTCTTCAGCCACCCGATGATCGAGGCCCTGGACTTCGCACCACATGAAGTGCCCGAAATGTGATGCATCTGGAATGCTCCGGATGCGCAGAGTTGCCTTCGCGGAGGCACCGCCGTGCGAGTATCGCTGTCCGTGAGCCGGCGGGTACCCGCTGCGTCGCGCATCGGCCGCATCACGCGGCTCGAACGTAGGAGGAAGATCGGATGCTGATCACCATCATCGCCTGGATCGTGCTGGGCGCCATCGCCGGATACATCGCCGGGTTCCTGATCAAGGGTGACGAGGGGATGGGTGTCATCGGCCACGTCATCCTCGGCATCGTGGGGGCGGTCGTCGGCGGCTTCATCGTGAACCTGCTGGGCATCGGCAACGGGCGGGCAGGCGAGGACGTCATCAACATCCAGTCGATCATCGTGGCCGTCATCGGCGCCGTGATCGTGGTGTTCGTCGTGGGCATGTTCACTGGCTCTCGCCGCGGTCGCGGGGCAGTCTGAACCAACCTCGCTGACTCACTTCGGTCTCCATGATGTGCGCCGCCGTGTCCGAGCGGTGGCGCAGCCAGGTCACGGTCCCGGCGGCAGCTCCGCCAGTAACCGCGCCGGTGCCCGGAGCCGGTATGAGTCGGTCACGCGCTCGCGTAGCGACCGCACATCGACCGCGGCCAGCATGAGCAGCACCATCGGATAGCCGTCGTAGTGGGGAGTGGTGGAAAAGACGGTCGGCTCGGCTTCGATGAGGGCCAGCTTCTCGTCCTCTTCGCTGACCCACAGTCCGACCCGCTCGCCGTCTTCCAGGACGCGTGCGAACGCCCGGGCCTTGGTCCGGAACGAGGGTGTGCCGTTGTATGAGGGCCGCTCGTAGGCACCCGGCAGACCGAGGCAGATGCGGCGCAGGTCTGCTTCGGTTGCCATCGTCTCAGCGGCGAGGCGTCACGAGCGCGATGAAGAAGCGCAGCACGATCGCTCCCAGGACCGCCACGAAGAGCGCACCCAGGAAGCCCTGGGTCTGGTCAAGGTCGAACACGTTGCGCGCCAGCAGCCCACCGATGGCGCCGCCCATGATGCCGATGAGGGTGGTGGCGATACAGCCCGACCCCGCACGATCCCGGAACACGACCGAGGACAGGGCGCCGGCCAGGAACCCGATGACGATCCAGCCGAGGATATCCATGTTGGGCATCGTTGGCGCTCTCCGTGTTCAGCCGTTCAGGCGTTCGTGGGCGGACGACGGGTGCGTCCGATGAGCAGTCCGCCACCCAGCAGCAGGAGCGCCGGCAGGACCAGATCGATGATGCCCGGCGCGCCGGGTAGCAGTCCCAACAGGAGTTGGACGACACCAAGGCCCAGCACCGCCGCACCGAGCGTTCCCTGCCAGCCATAGCCGCCTGCCTGTGTGTGCCGCAGATAAGCGATGGCCAGGAACGCCAGGCCGATGCCCATCGCACTCAGACCGCGTGGTGACCCGGGCAGGATATCGCCGATGGCGCGTCCGGCGCCCAGGCCGACGAGGATGGCGCCGGCATACAGTGCCCAGGCACCGGCGCCTCGCTGGAGGTGCTGCGCGAGGAGGACGACGCCCGCGCCCAGCAGGATGATCGATCCGATGAGGTCGATGCCGGGCACGAACCACGACACCACCAGGTAGCCCCCGACGGCCACGAGACCGACGCCCAGCCATGTGGTGAGACTGGTGTCGGCGAGCAACTCGCCGAGCTCCCAGCCATCGGAGCCATCGATGGCCGGCGAAGTCCCTCCGTCGGCTGGATCGGCTGCTGGGCGGGATGGCGCGGCGGCGGACGTGGGGGCTGCGACGGAGGTGGCGGCTGCGACGGACGTGCGCGCGCTCGGGGTTGTGGTCACCCCCGGGGCGGCGGTCTCTCCAGGGGCGGAGATCGCGGCGGCGGACGTGGGCGCGGCGGCGGACGTGGGCGCGGCGGCGGACGTGGGCGCCGCGCCCGTCGAGGTCGACTGCTCGGCATCGACCTCGCGCTTGAGCGCCGCGAGTCGCTCGACGGGGTCGAGACTCACGGCGTCTCGAGGGCCGGGACCTTGAACTTGGACGTGGCCTTGCGACCGTCCGACTCGATCCGCCACTCGTAGCGGCCATCGACCGGCACCGGCACGCGGTAGCAAAGCGTGATGTCACGCTGCGTATCGCCCCGACCGATGCCCACGGTGCCCGGCCCACCAACGGCGCTGGTGCCGTCAGGGACCGTCACGAACGACCTGAGCAACGCTCCGTTCGGCGCCAACCCCTGGATGGTCACCGACAGGACCAGGGACATCTCGTCGGTGCCGGTGGGATCGAATGCGACTCCGGTGGGCCTGCCGGTACAGGTCGCCGGCACCACCTGCGCCGAATCGATGTTCACCCGCATGGCACCCTTGATCCGACGCGACCGGGCGGCCTGGGGGATCCGGAAGTCCTGTGTCGCCACGTATGTGCCGGGCACCCCTGCCTGGAGTGGCAGGGTCGCCTGGTGCTGATCGGGGGTCCCGAACGCAAGCACGGACCCGTCGAGCGTCAGGCCATCGGGGAGGCGCGAACTGAAGAGCGTGAAGGGCACGGTGGTCCCCGGCGGCACGTTGTCGAGCACTCGGAACCCCAGCGGCACGATCTCCGTGCCCCATGTTATCGATGGCTTGGCACCGTTCTGGATCGACGTCAGACTCGCGGTTCCGGTGCCCGCGTTGCCGAACGTGCCATCGATCTCGAGCGTCCCCAGCTTCGGGTCCAAGCGGGCTTCCTCGATCACGATGTCGTAGCCCGCGAACTGGAGCGGCTGGTTCAGGACCACGGAGGTGGGCACGACCGCGGCCGATGCCCCGGCGGACGGCGCCGCGGAGGCGCCCGGCTGAGCGGTGCCCAACTGCGCGATGTAGACCGCGACGCGCGTCGTGCCGGGCCCGGTATCGCTGAGCAACGCGACCCCGCCGTACTCGGAGCCACCGACCGGGGAGAGGGCGATCGGTAGGTCGGTGGCACCCATCGTCCGGCCTCCGATGGAACCGCAGACCAGCGGCGTGTCCGTGTTCGCGCCACCTGCCAGGACCACGATGCTGTGGTCGCTGCCCACCATCGTGGCGAGTGGCAGGTCCACAGTCGTGACGCTGGCCGTGATCGGCACCGTTGGCGAGGTGCCGATCGGCAGCGAGCCGGCAGCTGGTGCCCCGTCCACCTTGAGGTCAGCGCCGACATCCCCGAGGGGCGCCACGATGGCTCCGGGGGATGGGCACACGCCCGCACGGATCTGGGCGGGATAGGCCACGTCCTGCGCGGCTGCAGGAACGACCGGCAGGAAGCACGCCAAGGCGACGAGCGCGGTCGGGATCGTGATGCGGCGCATCAGGGACCTCCTCATGGGTGACGAAGGGCCATCCTACATGGCGGGTCATAGCGCTTTCGCCTGTATGAGGCGCGCCCCACGCCTATGACGTGAGCCCGGGCGCCTACTATTGGACGACCGCTGGTGGTGGCACGGACTCCGAGTGGAGCGCGCGCGCCGGTGTCGCGCAGGAGGTCACACGGGCGGATGGACACCTATCGACTGGCGGTCATCGAGGGCGACGGCATCGGTCGGGAAGTCGTCCCGGAGGGTCTCGCCGCGATTCGGGCCGCGGCCGACGTGACCGGCTCGTTCGCCATCGAGACCATCGACCATCCGTGGTCCTGCGAGTACTACGCGACCCATGGTCGGATGATGGACGACGACGCGCTCGACCGGATGCGCGACAGCGACGCCATCTTCCTGGGTGCCATCGGCTTCCCGGGTGTGCCGGACCACGTGTCCCTGTGGAACATGCTGCTGCCTCTTCGCCAGGCGTTCGACCTGTCGGTCAACCTGCGACCGATGCGCCTGCTGCCGGGGATCCTGGGACCGTTGCGCGACCGGACCCCCGACGAGGTGGACATGGTCGTGGTGCGCGAGAACACGGAGGGCGAGTACTGCGGCATCGGTGGTCGGGTCCGGACGGGAACGCCCGATGAGGTCGTGACCCAGACCGCGGTCTTCACCCGCACAGGGACCGAACGCATCGTGCGCTACGCGTTCGAGGTCGCGATGCAGCGGGACCGGACGCTCATCTCGGCCACCAAGTCGAATGCCCTGAACCATTCGATGGTCTTCTGGGACGAGGTCGTGGCCGCAGTGGCGCCGCAGTACCCGGACGTGACGGTGCGCGGCATGCACGTCGATGCGCTCGCCGCCTTCATGGTGCTCCACCCCGAACGCGTCGACACCATCGTGGCCAGCAATCTCTTCGGGGACATCCTCACGGACCTGGGCGCCGCGCTGATGGGCTCATTGGGCCTCGCGCCCTCGGCCAACATCGACCCCACAAACACCCATCCGAGCCTGTTCGAGCCCATCCACGGTTCGGCGCCGGACATCGCCGGCCGCGGCATCGCGAACCCGATGGCCACGGTCTGGGCGGGCTCGATGATGCTGGAGCACCTGGGACAGGCGGATGCGGCGGCGCTCCTGATGCGTGCCGTGGAACAGGTCGCGCTCGACGGACCACACACCCCGGACCTGGGCGGCACGGCCTCCACGCACGACGTTGGCGAGGCCATGGTGGCCGCGATCCGCGCGGTCGGGTGAGGCGGGTGACCGTCGATGTGCCTTCAGGTCCAGTGCTACGATGCAGGCATGGCGAAGCAGTTGACCGTCCGCGGGATCACAGATGAGGTGGCGGTGGTCGTCGCGGTGCAGCGGACCTTCGATGACCCTGCCTGGCGCTGACTTCGATACCGACTTCGCATGAGTCCCGGACCTTCGCGCGACGATCCTGGCTGGCTGGCTGAACCGATCCTGGCGATGGCCGATGGGCTGCTGGTTGGACCGTGCTCAGGGCAGGATCGCAGGACCCGATCCGATGAACGCGACCGCGTATGCAGCGAGCGTGAGGCGAATCGGTGTCGCAGGTGCCATCAAGGAGGCTGATGGGGCCCCCATGGTGTGTGCTCGGACGTCTTCCGGATGATCTATCGCGTCGACGGCGGTGGCAGCATCAAGGAGCCGGACATCGTGCACCTGTTCGACGTCGGCCACGATGACATCGACCGCGACCGGATCGCGGGTGAGGTTGGCGACCTGGACGAGCGAGCCGCGGTCGGAGCTGACCGCAAGCGCGGCGACGCGCGATGGATCTGCCACCTCGACCGGTAGCAGCGTCCCGCCGGGATGCTGGGCGAGATCGGCCAGCACGTGCCAAACGGGGAACACGCCGCCGGCCCGCGACAGGAACCGGCCGAGAGCGACGGATCCGCTGGCACGCTCCAGGACGCCACGCCATCCCGCGGTCTCGAACAATGTC
>JBBSOS010000109.1:0-7795 GCA_038259505.1 Candidatus Limnocylindrales bacterium
AGGCTCACTCCGTCCACCGCGGGAGCCGCCATGCCGATGACGAACGCGACCTGGGGGTCGTGTGCGCCGAGACTGGCCACCTCGATCCCACCCAGGCTGTGTCCGAGCACGCCGATGTGAGCCGGGTCCATGTCCGGGCGCCCGGCGAGGTATCGAACGGCGGCAGCGCCATCCGCAGTGAGGTCCTCGACCGTGGCCGTCGTGTAGTCGCCTGTTGACGCGCCGACGCCACGGTCGTCGAAGCGCAGGACCGCGATGCCCGCTCTCGTCAACGCATCGGCGATGAGCGCGAACGGCTTGATGGACGCGACGGGGGCCAGTGCTTCGTCTCGATCCTGGGGACCGCTCCCGGACAGCAGCACGACCCCGGCGGTGGCATGGTCCGCCTCCGGCCTGGTCAACGTGCCAGCGAGCGTCACCCCAGGGCTGCCTCCCGGGAACGTGACCTCCTCCGAGGTATAGGGCACGGCGCTCGGGGACTGGCTGGCCGCCACCATGGGAGCCAGTGCATCGATGACGGGCAGGAAGACGGAGTCACGCAACTCGGCCGCTTCGTCCAGGCCGGACTGCAGAAGCACGATCCAGGTCCTGCCATCCCGGCTGGCCAGCGCGAGATCCACTCGCAGCGGCGGCTGCACGGCGCTGACGTCGAGCTGATACAGGGTCCACTCGAATGCCTGGCTCGCGCGGGTACCGACGGGATCGGGGATCGCCGTGATGGCCAACTGGGGCATCAGGGATCCCCAGACGGTCGATACGCCGGCCGGGCTCGACTGGATGGCCAGGATCGTGGGGTCGTCGGGTGTCGTCCTGCGTGCGTGCAGCCCCCTGCCGAGGTCGGCCCAGCCGGCCGGCACGACCCCGGTCACCTGGATTGCTGGGTCATCGAGCGGATCCATCGGGGGCGGGCTCGCGGCCTGGGCTGCGATGCCCAGCGACAGGCTGGCCGTGACCAGGGCGATCACGAACAGGATGGAGCGAGGGCGTGAGCAGCGGAGACTGCGGCGCATGTCGGCATGCTACGCGGGACCGTCTGCGACGTCCGGACAGGCGTTCACAGGCGACCGCCGACCAGCAGCCACAGGACGAGCGCGACCACGATCACGAAGCCAGCACCGAGCAACCAGCCGGCGATCGACCGATACGCCGCGTCGATGCGTGCGATGAGGATATCGACGCGGTCTGGCGCCCGACCCGCGTCACCGGCGACGGCGACACCGCGCGCCTGGTCGAGCGAGACCCGCAGCCAGCCACCGCCAAGGATCAGCGCGCCGGCCAGGGCCACGGCTCCCAGCGGCAGCGATCGCGCCAATGCCCACAGGCCCACCACCACGAGCAGGACGCCGAGCAGGAACGTCGCGAAGAGGGTCAGGGGCACGAAGCGCCGGTCACCGTTGCGGACCTGGCGGGCGCCGATGGCGCGGAGCAGCGCAGCGCCCCCGATACATGCGAGCAGGATGATGCCGGGACCCATCAGGCCGCGACCATCAGGCAGCGGCCATCACATGGCCGCCTGGTCGCCTCCTGCACCGGACGCGACCGGTCCCCCGAACGCACCCGCAGTCCGCAGCGCCTCGACCGCATCGGCGTCGTAGCCGAGGTCCCCGAGGATCGCGGCGAGATCGCCGCCGATGTCCGGACCCGGCCGGTACTCGGGCCGGTACCCAGAGACATGCAGTGGCAGGCCGACCGACCGCACCCGGCCGAAGGTGTCGTCCTGGTACTCCGCGAGCATGCCTCGTTCCTGGAGCTCCTCGACGTCGAGGGCCTGTGCCAGCGAGCGCACGGGCGCGACGGGCACGACGCCCTGCAGCAGGGTCAGCCACTCGCCGGTAGTGAGCTCGGCGAAGCGTGTCGACAGTCGGTCGATCACCTCGTCCCGGTGCTGGCCACGCGCGCTGAATGAGGCGAATCGCCCGTCCGTGGCCAGATCGGGCAGACCCATGACCCGCACCAGAGCGGCAAAGAACTTCTCCTTGGGGCAGGCGATGGCGATGTGACCGTCGGCCGTGGCGAAGAACTGGAAGGGCACCACGGACGGATGCGCTGACAGCGGCAACCGGCGCGTCTCGAATCCCGATGACAGGAACCAGGTCGCAGGGTAGGACAGCATGGCGAGGGCGCTGTCGTAGAGGTTGGTGTCCACGTCCCTGCCGACGCCCGACCGTCTCGCATCGTGGAGCCCGGCCAGGAGCCCGACCATGGCAGTCAGGCCGCAGACATAGTCTGCCAGCGACAGACCACTCTTGGCGGGCGGTCCGTCTGGGTCCCCGGTCAGCGACGCCCATCCCGACTGCGCCTGGATCAGGGCGTCGTAGCCGGGCAGCTTCGCCTGGTCCGGTGCGCTGCCGTACCCGGTCAGGGCGACGCACACGATCCGCGGGTTGACATCGGCCAGGTCCTCGTACCGGATCCGCAATCGCTCCGGCTGGTCGCCCCGCAGGTTGCTGAAGACCGCATCGGCGGAGGCCACCAGCCGCTCGAACACCGTGCGGCCTGCGGCATTCTTGAGGTCGAGGGCGACGGACCGCTTGCTGCGGTTGAAGGCCTCGAAGAACAGCGAATCGGTACCCGCCTGTCCGGGCGGGATGTACCGGCTGACGTCACCGCCCGACCCCGGATCCTCGACCTTGATGATTTCCGCACCGAGATCCGCGAGATACATGGTGCCGAAGGGCCCGGCCCCGTATTGCTCGACAGCGACGATCCGCACGCCCGCGAGCGGCGCCCCAGGCACGCTGCTCAGGCCGGGGTGGTACGACGGTCGACCGTGTAGCGCTCGACATAGTCCCAGTCGAGCCGGGTGCCGAAACCCGGTCGATCGGGCAACGTCAGACGACCCTCCCGCAGGAAGTCCGACAGGTCGCTGAGCGCCCAGAAGAACGGGTCGCGCTCCTCATCAAAGCACTCCACGAAGGTATGGTTCGGCGTCGACGCGAGGAGGTGCGATGAGACCTGCGGCTCCTCGTGGTGTCCCAACTGGATGCCATAGGCGGCACTCAGGCCGGCCGCCTTGCGCCAGATGGTCGGACCACCAGCCCAGGATGCGTCGAAGTTGCTGACGTCGATGGCTCCATCCGCGATGAGGTCGCGCACCCCGTTCAAGGTCGTCTCGCTCTGGCCGGCCGCGACCGGGATGCCCGTCTGGAGTCGCACGTCGCGCATCCAGAGTCGGTCGTTGGTCCAGCGGCAGGGCTCCTCGAACCAGCGGATGTCGAGGTCGGCGACGAGCCGCCCGAACTCCACGGCCTGGGCACGCTCGTACCCCTGGTTCGCGTCGACCATGATGGCGAAGTCGGGCCCCGCGGCCTCACGGGCCGCCCGGACACGGAGCGCCTCCTCGCGCGGTGTCCGGCCACCGACCTTGCACTTGACCCCCGAGAACCGCTGCGCATACGCGGCGATGAGCTCGCGCGTCTGGTCCAGGTCCAGGTGGTAGTAGCCACCGATGACCGACATCGGCAGGGAATCGGTCACGGAGCCCCAGAGTCGATGGAGCGGCAGCCCCACCGCCTGGCCGAACACGTCCCAGATGGCGGTGTCGAGGCACGCGATGCCCTGGAGCGCCAGTCCCCGGTCGCGCAGGATGTTGTTGGTGGACGGCTCCATCGCGATCCATGCGCCCTCGGGATCGGTCGCGCTGCGGCCGATGATCCGGGGCGCCAACTCGTCGTGGATGATGCCCACGATGAGCGACTGCTCATCGTCGGTGTCGCCGTTGTAGACCTCCGAGACCAGGCCGTCGGTGGTGTACAGGCGGGTGATGATGGTCGTCCGGTTGACCATCGAGTAGGCGCTGCCCACGAACCGCCGGGCCAGCGGTGCACGCAGCGCGATGGTCTCGATGCGCTCGATCCGGAGCGAACTCCGGTCGAGCATCGTGATGTCCAGGGCGGTGCTGCCGGCTGGATCGGCAGCGGCGTCGGTCATCGGCCGACCGCGGTCCGGGCGGCGGCCGCGATCCGGTCCGCCGACGGCAGCATCTCGGCCTCCAGGGGCGGGCTGTACGGGATCAGCAGGTCGTGCGGCAGGCTGACCGCCGACGGCGATGCCTTCCACGGGATCCGGGTCTGGGCCAGCTTGCTGATGATGGTCGCGCCCCAGCCGCCCTCGTGCCACTGCTCCTCGGCGATGACCAGGCGACCGGTCTTGCGGACCGATGCCTCGACCGTCGCATGATCGAGCGGCCTGATCCAGCGCAGATCGATGACCTCGGCGCTGATGCCATCTGCGGCGAGTGCCTCAGCGGCGGCGAGTGCACGCTCCACCATGAGCAGCGTGGCCACGATGGTCAGGTCCGTGCCCTCGCGCACGACGCGCGCGGTGCCTACGTCGCTGATCGTCCCACGCTCCACGGGACCCTTGCGGGTATACAGCACCTTGTGTTCGTAGAACAGGACCGGATCGTTGTTCCTTATGGCTGCGCGGAGCAACTCGTAGGCCGACTGGGGTGACGACGCCGTCACGATGCGCATGCCCGGCTGGGCCATGAACCAGCTCTCCGCGGTGGCGCTGTGCTGGGTGCCGAAGCCCGCACCGCCACCCGACGAGATGCGCACGGTCACGGGCACCGTGAACTGGCCCCCGGACATGTAGCGGTACTTGGGCAACTGGTTGATGATCGCGTCGCCGGCCGTCGGCAGGAAGTCCGCGAACATGATCTCCACGACTGGCCGCATGCCCGTGATGGACATCCCCAGGGCCACACCCATGAAGCCGTTCTCGCAGATGGGTGTCGGCAGGACACGTCCCGGGAACTTCTCCGGGAGCCCGATGTTGGTCTTGAACACACCGCCGTCGGCGTTCACGTCCTCGCCCAGGAGGACGACCGCGGGATCCGCCGCCATCTCGTCCTCGAGCGCGGCATTGATGGCCTCGCGGTAGGTCAGCTCCACCGCGACGGGCGCGGCATCGTCGGCCGGAGCGGGCTCAGTCAGCGTAGACATACTGGCGCGTCTCCTCGAGGGACAGGGTCGGGGCTGTGGCGGCTCGCTCGGCGGCGGCATCGATGTCCGCCTGGACCTGGGCTTGGGCAGCTTGCTGCTGCTCGGTCGAGAGGATGCCCTCGGCCGCGAGCTTGGCGCCCAGGATGGTGATGGGATCACGTTCCTTCCAGCGATCCAGCTCGCCAGGCGCCCGGTACTTGGCCGGGTCGGTGCGGGAGTGTCCGCGGTAGCGGTACGTCTTCATCTCCAGCAGGCTGGGTCCGCCGCCGGCTCGCGCCCGTTCCAGTGCCTCGCTGACGACCTTGTTGACCTCGTCGACATCCTGCCCGTCGACGATGATGCCAGGCATCCCGTGGGGATCGGCCCGGCGAGCCAGGTCGACGGTGGATGTGGTCGTCATCTGTGGGCTGTACTCGCCGTACAGATTGTTGACGATGATGAACACCACGGGCGTCTTCCACACGGCCGCCATGTTCAACGCTTCGTGGAACGTGCCGATGTTGGTGGCCCCATCACCGAAGAACGTCAGCGCCCCGAATGGCTTGCCCTGGAGCTTGAATGACAGCGCTGCGCCGACCGCGATGGGCAGACCCGCCCCGACGATGGCATTGGCGCCGATATTGCCCAGCGATGTGTCGATGAAGTGCATCGATCCGCCGACGCCCTTGGAGCCGCCGGTCGCCCGACCCATCAACTCCGCGAAGCCGGTCTCGGGCGTCATGCCCAGCGCGAGCGCTTCACCGTGGCCTCGATACGTGTTGGTCTGGACGTCGCCCTTGGTCATGGCGGCGATGGCGCCCACGGAGACGGCTTCCTGACCCTGGCACAAATGCGTCGTGCCCTGGATGAGGCCGCCCATGAACAGTTCCTGGACCTTCTCCTCGAACAAGCGGATGGTCCACATCTGGTGGTACCAGCCGACCCGCCGGTCAGCGCCGGCCGCGGTGTCGGTCATCGTGTGTAAACCCCTCCCCGGGCGATGGTGGAGACTGGCGCCGGGGCCGGCGCCCTGGCCAGTTGCGGCAGTGATGGCCCGGTATCGGTGCCGCGTCGGTACCGTTTCCAGTCTTTGGACCCCATGGTCGCATCGGAGGTCCGCCTGCGTCAACCAAGACCTGTCCGCACCCGTCGGTCGACGACCCTGCCGTGGCACCTCGATCGGGTGACGCCGGTGTGCTAGGGTTCGCCGGAACCGTTACCGGGACACCCCGGGACCGATGCAGCGACGTCGGGTGAGATGCGGAGGGTCGAACGGATGGCCGGTCCGAACGGGCCCGGCGGCGAGGCGTTGGCGCGGGGTGATCGGGGGGCCACCTCACCGGAGGCGAACGGCTCGGCACGCAGTCGGGCAAGCATGCGCGAGGTCGCCGACCTCGCCGATGTGGCGATCTCATCGGTATCGAGGGTGCTGTCCGGGCACCCCGATGTGAGTGCCCAGATGCGCGAACGGGTGCTGACCGCGGTGGCACGCCTGGACTACGAGCCAGATTTCCTCGCGCAGAGCCTGCGGCGGGGTCAGACCCTGTCGGTGGGTTTCGTGCTCGCCGATATCTCCAATCCCCTGATGGCCGATATCGTCCTCGGCGCCGAGGCCGTGCTGCGAAGCGCCGGCTACTCGCTGCTGCTGATGAACTCCGAGAACGACGCTGGTCTCGACGCCGCGCACGTGCGCTTCTTCCAGAGCCGTCGCGTCGACGGCATGATCCTGTCGTTGGCGAGCGAGACCAATGTCGCCACTCTCGACACCATCGCCCAGGTGGACGGACCCGTGGTGGTCATCGACCGGGAGCTGCCCGCGAGGTTCGGGGCCAGCGCAGCCGTGAACGATCATCGACCAGGCATGGAAGCCGCCGTCGAGCACCTCATCGATCTGGGTCACCGACGGATCGCGCTCATCACCGGTTCCACGGCCCAGCTGCCCGGGCGTGAGCGGATGGAGGCGATGCGTGCGGTCGTGGCTCGCCGGCCTGAGGCGGTCGAGGCCGTCTACCTGCCGGGTTCCTTCTCGACCGATCATGGCGAGGCCGCCGCGCGCCAGGTTCTGGGCTCAGATCCGCGGCCGACGGCCATCATCGCGGGCGGCAACCAGCTGCTCATCGGTTGCCTGCGGGTGATGCGTGAGCTGGGGCTCAAGGTGGCCCGGGACGTGTCCCTGGTCACCTGTGACGACGTGCCGCTCAGCGAGCTGTACGAGCCGCCCATCGCATCCATCGACCGTGACACCGTCGGACTCGGGCGGGTGGCAGCGGAACTGCTCATCGGTCGACTCGTGGGCGGCGACGAGCCACGGACCGAGGTGCTGGCGACGACGTTCTCACCGCGGCCATCGTGTGCGCCACTGCCCGGACACTGACTGGGGATCGACCGCCAGCCACGGCGATCGCGGCGCCGCCAGGGGACCATGGACGACCGCCCGGGCGATCCGGGACGAACGAACCGCCGAACCGCTGCCTCGGCGGGAAACCATTCCAGTAACGTTGACATGCGCCGCGACCGGCTCGATACTCTGCCGTCACCGGCCTGTACCAGCGGCAGCCTCTTGGCGGTGCCGCAGCGGGCTTCACGCGGAGGATCACCATATGGGTATCGGAGTGCGCGGCGCAGGCATGGCCCTGGCGTCCGCGAGCCTCATCCTTGCTGGCGCCGTCCCGGCGCTCGCCCAGAGCCCGGCGACATCCCAGGCGCCCGGCGACTGGCCGCTCAGCGGCACGCTGCGAGATGGCAGCACCTTCACGCTCAAGCAGAGCATCGCCGACAAGCTGACGAACGGCGACCCGATCGATTACGTCTTCTCGTATCAATCGCCCAGCATCGCCCTGTTCTCGGACCAGTACAAGGCGGGCTACGAG
>JBBSOS010000110.1:0-7792 GCA_038259505.1 Candidatus Limnocylindrales bacterium
ACATCCGTTGGAGCGATGACCGGCAGCTCGATGCGGTCGCGGTCGCCTTCGCCGACGTGGTCGATACCCGGACGCCCAGGATGGGCCGCCACGCTCGGCGCGTGGCGGCATTCGCGGTGCGGACCGGCACCGAGCTGGGCCTCGATACGGGCACGCTCACCGAGCTCCGCCGCGCGGCGCTGCTCCACGACAGCGGCAAGCTGCTCGTGCCCATCGCAACGCTCGAGAAGCCCGCCGAGCTCACCGATGCCGAACGACGCGTCGTGGACGAGCACGCGCGAGCGGGTGCCGCCGTGCTGGCCCGGTCGCGGGCATTCGCGCCGCTCGCGCCGCTGACGGTGGCGCACCACGAACGACTCGATGGGAACGGTATGTTCCCGGCGGTCGCCGACGAAGGCGACGCGCTTGCGGCGCGGGTCGTCGCCCTGTCCGACCGCTACGAGGCGATGACGGCCGAGCGACCGTATCGCCCATTGCTATCGCCCTCGCAGGTGTGGTCCATCCTCGATGAGGTCGTTGGTGAACCGATGGCGCGCATGGCGCTCCGAGCACTCCGCCGCGCGGTGGTCGACGCGCCGTAGGCCGCGCGATACAAGCCCGCCGCGCCGTCGGCCACCATTCGAGCGTCAACGGGCCACAGGCGGGGAATCAGCCGTCAGCCAGTCCAGCGACACGGACCGCGGTCACGAAGGCACGATAGGCATCGATGGCATCTGCTGCCTCGAAGCGCACACCCCGGTCGCCGACACGCTCGAAGCCCGGGATGACCGCGGCGAAGTCGGCCTGGCCCCCGTGATGGAAGTCGATGCCCACGACGATCGGAGCCGTCAGGGTCAACGGGAGCAGCTCACCGCTGGCCGCCCGCTGGACAGCCCGGCACGACGCGGCCGCCACGAGCTCACGAGCGACCGTCGGGTGGACTGAGTCGGCCGCCTGCCGGCTCACGCCCCGCTTGACGACGACCCGTTCCGCCCAAGGCAACCACTCCGCCACCTCCTCCGCGAGGGCGTCGTCACCCGCGACCATGCCGACCGGCACCCCGAGAGCGCCGAGATACAGGGCGTTGATGCCGTACTCGCCGACCGGTCGGCCATCGAGGGTGGTCAGCGTCGGCGTGCCCGTGTACGTGTGTGCGATGGTGCCGCGGGGATGCCCGGCCCGCGCGTGATACCCCACGAACAACGCCACGTCGAACCATCCATCGGCGGCCGCCTCGACCATGCTGTACGCCTTGCGTCCCTGGACCAGCCGTGCGCGCGTGTCGATGGCCTCCGGGGACAGGTTGTACATCGAACCGTGACTGTCGTTGACGACGACCTCGGTCGCGCCGCCGTCACAGGCGCCCGCGATGGCCGCGTTGGCCTCCCCATCCATGAGTCGCACGGCCGCGGCATAGCCACTGTCGGCACGACTGGTGGGAGCGGCATGGCTGATGCCCGCGATGCCCTCCATATCGACCGAGACGTAAACCCTCACGACGCACCCGGCGCGGCGCGCGGCGGCTCACCGATCCAGACCTGGCCGTCCGCGAAGCGCTCCTGCTTCCAGATCGGCGCCCTGGCCTTGAGCTCATCGATGGCGTACCGGCAGGCGTCGAAGGCCGATCCGCGATGCTCGGCAGCGACGGCGATGAGCACGCTCGCGGACCCTAGGGGCACCTCACCGGTGCGGTGCAGGATGGCCAGCCGGCTGACTCCGAAGCGGTCGCCGATCTCGTCCGCGATGGTGTCCAGCATCGCGAGCGCCATCGCATCGAACGCTTCGTAGTCGAGGCTCTCGACAGGCTGGGCCCCGAGGTGGGCCGCGGCTGCTTCCTGTCCGGGTGCCGGCGTGCCCGCGCTCTCACGCGTCTGGCCAAGGAACAGGACCACGGCGCCATCGGCCGGCGACGAGACCGCCCGGCGCAGCTCCGCCACCAACGACTCCGGGAACGGCCCCGGCCACAGTTCGATGCGCCGATACGGCTCGGCGGAGCCGCCGGCCACGGGTGGGATGAGGGCCAGCTCATCGCCATCGACCACCGGTTCCTCCAGTCCCACGTAGGCGCCGTTGCGCGCGAAGCGGATGCTGTCGCCCGCGACGCCGAGATCAGGATACGCAGCGACGAGGGCTCGCCACGCGTCGCCCACCGTCGACCCGTCGGTGAACTCAACGATCCGCTCGCGCCAACCCAACTGCTGGCGCTGCATCGCGAACAGGCGGACACGGACCAGCATCGTCAGACCAGGACCCCCACCGCGAACGCAAGACCGGCACCGACGATGGTGGATGCGAGCACCAGTGCGAGCTCGATATACAGCAGGCCGGTGGCGGACTCCATCGACCGCGACAGCGCGGTCTTCCAGGCCATCCAGCACAGCAACATCGGGAACAGGATGCCGACCAGGAGCCGCAGCCAGACGAACAGGGCCTGGGGACCGGTCAGGGCCGCGAAGGGCGCCCCAGTGGGATAGCCGACCGCGAGCCAGACCAGGAACAGCAGCAACTGCAGGCTGAGCGCCACCGTGAGGAGCCGGGTGGTCAGGACCAGTGGCCACTCCGAGATCCGGGGTGTGACCAGGTACCAGTGCGCGAGGATGACCGAGGCGAGCGAACCACCGCTGACGATGGCCAGCGACAACAGTTGCACGAACAGGGGCAGGCCATCGAGCGCGCCGCCCGCCCAGCCGACCGCGCCCAGGAGCAGGGTGGTCACACCCGCCACGATCCCGAGCGCGCCGCTCCAGCGGGCGGTCCCACCGCGAAGGACACGGAGCCCGACCCAGAAGCACAGGATCGTGAACAGGCCGAGTGCGACCCGACGCACGTCATCGAGGCCAGGAGCCGCGACGATGGACAGCTCGTTGGGGATCGGCAGCCCCGTATCGGTGCCCCAACCCAGCGCCGCGAGGATCCCCGCCGAGAGCGCCGTCGTGCCCACGAATCCCGTGGTGGCGTCGGTGACCTGTCGCAGCAGCCATGCGAGCGCGAAGGCGCCCAGACCGAGGCCCACCAACAACGCCCAGCTGACATACGCGAAGCTCTGGACGATCTCCTGGGTGGCCACGACACCGAGTGTATCGGGTGCCCAGCCACGGCAGTCGTGTGGCGCAGGTCGGCAGTCAGGGCGCCGGCCCGCACACGACTCCGAAGAGGCCCGCAACGTGCCCCGGGAGTAACCGTCCCCCGTGACGAATGACCCTCTCGTGGGGAGTGGATCGGTCTGGGATGGTCCGCGTGCCTGGTCGAGCAGATCGCCAGGCGCGTAACCGAACGAGCACCCCCGTCGCGAGGCGGGTTCGCAACGCCACGGGCCTGGACCGGATCCAGGTAGCCGGGCTGCCGAAGACGCGCCCCCGCGCATATCCGCAGCCCAGACCGCCGGCCGTGACCGTCGGACGCGGACCTGCTGCAGCCGTTCCCGGTGCCCTGCTGCCGCCCTGCCACGGAGGACGCGCATGTCCAGCACGACATCCCTGTCAGCATCGGTGCACCGTCGCGGGCTCCGTCTGCTCGTGGCTCTGATGCTCGTCGCCGTCACGCTCCTCGCACCCCTGGCGAGCCGGGGGGCCTCGCCATCGCGGACATTCCTGGTGCAGGACACCTTCACCCGCGATGTCGCCAGCGGATGGGCCCCGGCCCGTACGGGCACCTACCGATATCCGCGGGGCACCAACGGCATGTCCGTCGACCATGGTTCGGCACGACTCGTGCTCCGACCCGGCGCCACGCGTGCCGTGGAGATCGCAGGCGTGAACCAGCGCGACGTGGACGTGCGGTTCCTGTTCGCGCTTGACGGGATGCCCGTCGGTGAGGGTGTCGTGATCTCGACGATCCTCCGGCGGGACGGCCACGGCAACCAGTACCGTGCCCGGTTGCGGGTCACACGGGACGGCGCTGCGTGGCTGAGCATCATCCGTGCGCGAAATGGTGAAGCCAGCCGTCTGGGAGTCGAGACGCGAGTCCGGGGACTGCGGATCGTGCGGGGCGAACGCTACTGGCTGCGGACGAGGATCAGGGGCGTGGCCGCGACCCATGTCGATGCCCGGATCTGGCGATCCGGTACGCGCCAGCCCAGTCGCTGGACTGTGGCACGCGTCGACCGGCGGGCCCCCGTCGCAGCCCGCGGACGCGTCGGCGTCCGGGTGTCGCTCGCCCCCGATACCGGAGCGAGCGCAGTGACCCTGCACTTCGATGAGCTCCGCGTGCGACGCGCACAGTCGCTCGCCGAGGTGGCAACGGTCGATTTGACGCCCCGGCCGACCGCCAAACCGACGCGCAAGCCGCCCGCCCCGGATCCGACCGCACGACCGGCTCCAACGGACGATGCCGGGCCCACGGACGCGCCGACTCCGAGCCCGTCACCGTCGCCCAGGCCGACCGCCGAGCCCACGGACGCGCCGACTCCGAGCCCGTCACCGTCGCCCAGGCCGACCGCCGAGCCCACCCCCAGGCCGTCACCGTCGCCGAGGCCGACCGCCGAGCCCACGCCGAGGCCCACTCCCCAGCCGACCGCCGATCCGTCCGGCAGCCTCTACGTCGCCACCAACGGCGATGACACCAGTTCGGGCACCGGTGCCAAGCCATTCCGCACCCTCCAGAAGGCCGTCAGCACTGTGGCGGCCGGGGGTACGATCCTGGTCCGCCCCGGCCGATACGCCGGGTTCACGATGACTCGTTCCGGTTCCCAGTCGGAGCCGATCATCATCCGGGCCGCAAGTGGCAGGCCCGTCATCGATGGTGCCCTGAACGACAGGCTCGACGTCATCAAGATCAGCGGTGCCCACGATATCCACATCGCCGGCTTCGAGATCACCGGCGCCCAGGGCGGGAACTACAGCGGTGCCGGTATCCGCACCGAGAATGGCGCGACCCGCATCGTCATCGAACATGACCTCATCCACGAGAACCACAGCTTCGGTGTTCACGCGAACGGCTCGACGGCCATCACCATCAGCGACAACGACATCCATCACAACGAGGTGGGCGTCCAGGTGAACGGGGCCGGTCAGGGCACCCGCATCCTCGACAACGACATCCACGCCAACGTGTACATGTTGCGCAACACCCCGAAGCCCCAGAACGCCCATGACGACGCCGGCGCCGCAGGCATCGTGTTCCTGCGTTCCACTGGCGCCGTGATCGCCTCTGGCAATCGCGTCTGGGGGAATCGGGCCTCGTCCTACGACTACGACTGGGACGGCTCGGCGTTCGAGATCTACGGCGCCAGCAACGTGACCATCAGCGACAACGTGGCATGGGACAACGAGAACGTCCTGGAGACCGGCACCGACAGGAGCGGCCCCCAATGCTCGGATAATGTATTCGCTCGCAACGTCGCGTATGGCGCGACGACGGCTGGCCGGTCGTGGGGCATGTTCCTCCGCTGCGCTGCCGACATGACCGTCGCCAACAACACGTTCCATGAGCTCGATGGGTTCGTGTTCTCCATCGGCATGGACTCGTCGCACTTCAGCGGATCGATCGGCGGCCTCCGGGTCATCAATAACATCGTGTCGGTCACGGGCACAGGGGCCAAGATCTTCGGTCTGACCACCAGCCTGCCCGACAGCGTCTCGATCGATCACAACCTGGCCCGGACCTCCGGATCCTACGCATCGCTCGCAGACGGGCGCAGCACCAGAGACGCCGATACGTTCACCACCTGGACCGGGTACCAGGCACACGCGGTCAACGGCAGTCCTCAGTTCGTCGACGGTGGTGCCCATGACTACCACCTGAAGAGCGGCTCACCGGCCATCGATGCTGGCGTTCGCCTGGCCGGCGTGAGTGATTCGTGGTCGGGTTCAGCGCCCGATCTGGGTCGCTACGAGCGCGCGCCGTAGCGACCGACCACTGGCAGAGGTGCAGGCCGGTCACTCCTGCCCGGCACGGTGCCCATGGGCCACACTGATAGGCCGATAGTCATGGACAACCCCGTACCGTCGTGGTTCCATGTGCACGCAGAGCGGTCGAGAGTCCGGACCGGGTCCGGATCCTGGACCACCCTACAGCGCAGCCGCGATGGGGTGACCCAGAACATCACATCGCGGTGGCGCCCGCCAGCGAGACCTCAAGTGATGGGGACTTCCTGAACCACCCGACCCGGTGGGGACGGTATCCCAGGGTAGCGCTGCGATATGCCCCGGCCGCCGAGCAGCCGGGGCATGACCTCGTCCGGTACGATCCAACCGTGACGACCTCCTGGTCATCAGCACCCGTCGCGCTCGTCGCGCCACTATACCCACCGGCGATGGGCGGTGTCGAACGCTACGTGGCGCACCTGGCGCGTGGCCTGCAAGCACGTGGGATCCCGGTGGAGATCGTGACCACTGAACCTGCGACAGACCATCCCTACCTGGAGTCGTGCGACGGCATCCCGGTGCGACGCTTTCCGACGCTCCGTGGCGACCGGCTGTTCTACCCCTCGCCTCTTCTCGCTCGCTGGCTTGGCCACAACGGTGGCCGATACTCGTTGTTCCACGCGCACAACCTGCACACCCTGGTCCCCCTCGCTTGCGAGTGGGCGGCGCGCCAGAACCGGATCCCCTTCATCCTGACCGCACACTGGCACGGCACCGGACATACGCCCGTGCGGCGGCTCCTGCACGTCCCGTACCGACCCGTGGCGGACTGGGTCGTGCACGGTTCGAGATCGGTCATCGGCAACTCTGACGCTGAAGCCGCGCTCCTGCGCCGCGACTTCGGGGACCGACTGCCGATCACGGTCATCCCGGAGGGCATATCGCTCGCGACGCCGGCCGTGGCCGACCCGATCGGGGGCGGCGTTGACCACAGCAACGGAGTGACCATCCTGTCGGTCGGCCGGCTTGAGCCCTACAAGCGCGTCCAGCGGCTCGTGGAGGCCGTGGCTGTCCTGCCCGAACCCTATCAAGTGGTCGTCGTCGGCGACGGTCCCGCGCGGTCCGCGATCGAACGTGCTGCTGTGACCTCCGGCGTGCACGATCAGGTCAGGCTGCTGGGACGTGTGCCTGATGACGAGTTGCGGGGCTGGTACGCCCGGGCCGACGCGTTCGTGTCGTTGTCGATGCACGAGTCGTTCGGGCTAGCGGTCCTCGAGGCAGCAGCTGCAGGCATGCCGGTCGTGGCCAGCGATATCCCGGCGCATCGCGAGTCGCTGGCGTTCGTGCCGCACGGCCGCATCATCCTGGTACCCACGAACGCGCCCGCGGTCGCGGTCGCGGCGGCCATCCAGGTGGCACTCGCTGCGGGCCGAGCGGTCGACCGGTCGGATTGGCCGTTGCCCTCCTGGGACGGGCTCGTGGACCAGACCGTGGACGTCTATCGGAGCGTCCTCGGGCGGCACTGAACGCGCGCGTCCGGACTCAGCCGCCTGCCTGGAAGCTCACCCCCGGATCGTCCACGCTGACGTACACGTCGGTGTACGGGCCCGACACGATGCGCACCAGCGCCTTGGTGCCGTTGGGGTCGGAGAACGACACGAACCGGAAGGTCGTCGGTGCAGTGCTTCGCGCCTCGAACCCGGATTCGACCGAGATGGGGCGGAAACCGGTGATGCGATCGCCATCCACGGTGTAACTGGCGAAGCGCTTGCCAACAATGACCGTTCCGAATGCGGGGGTTGGTGAGGGCGCCGGAGACAGACTTGGAGCCACTGACTGGCTGGGGCTTGGGCTTGGCGAAGGGCTGGGGCTGGGGCTTGGGCTTGGGCTCGGGCTTGGGCTCGGGCTTGGGCTCGGGCTCGGCGACGGCGATGGGCTGGGCGATGGGCTGGGCGATGGGCTGGGCGACGGGCTCGGGCTGGGCGACGGGCTCGGGCTGGGCGACGGCG
>JBBSOS010000111.1:0-7712 GCA_038259505.1 Candidatus Limnocylindrales bacterium
CACGGTCGATGATGATGGTGTTGGCGTTGGGGATGTCCAGACCCGATTCGATGATGGTGGTGCACACCAGCACGTCGTGATCACCCCGAGCGAATGCGATCATCACCCGCTCCAGGGCGCCCTCGGGCATCTGACCGTGGCCCACCACGATCCGAGCGCTCGGCAACAGGCGTCGGAGCTGCTCCGCCTGGGCCTCGATGGTCTCGACCCGGTTGTGGACGTAGTAGACCTGACCGCCCCGGTCGAGCTCGCGCAGGATGGCGTCCCTGACGAGGCCCGCGGACGCCTCCGCGACCCGGGTCTGGATGGGCAGCCGGTCCTCCGGTGGCGTTTCGATGACGCTCATGTCGCGGACCCCCACGAGCGCCATGTTGAGCGTCCGTGGTATGGGCGTCGCGGACAGGGTCAGCACATGGACCTCGGTCCGTAGCTGCTTGAGTCGCTCCTTGTGGGAGACCCCGAAGCGCTGCTCCTCGTCCACGATGAGCAGCCCCAGGTCGCGGAACCGGATGTCCTTGCTGAGCAATCGGTGGGTGCCGATGACCAGGTCGACCGATCCGGCCGTGATGCCCGCCAGCGTCTCCTTCTGCTCCGACGCGGCCACGAACCGGCTGAGCATCCGGACCGTCACGGGGTACGCGGCGAAGCGCTGGCTGAAGGTGGCCAGGTGCTGTGCCGCGAGCACGGTCGTGGGCACGAGCACGGCGACCTGCGTCCCATCCTGGATGGCCTTGAATGCGGCCCGGATGGCGATCTCGGTCTTGCCGTAGCCGACATCGCCGACGACGATGCGATCCATCGGCGTGTCCCGTTCCAGGTCCGCCTTGACCTCCAGCACCGAGCGCAACTGGTCGGGGGTCTCCTGGTACGGGAAGGCTGCCTCCATCTCGGCCTGCCAGGGGGTGTCCTCATCGAACGCATGGCCGTGGGCCGACGCGCGTGCGGAATACAGCTCCAGCAGTTCCTTGGCGAGGTCTGCGACGGCCTTGCGGACCCGGGTGCGGGCGCGCTGCCACTCACCGCCACCCAGCCGGGAGAGCTGCGGCTGCTCGCCGCCCGCGTACCGGGTGACACGCTCGATCTGCTCCACCGGCACCCAGATCCTGTCGGTCCCCGCGAAGTGGAGCTCCAGGAAATCACGCTCCTCGTCGCCCTCGCCACCCGCGGATCGGCGGACCAGGCCGGCATACCGGGAGACGCCGTGATCGACGTGGACGACCATGTCGCCGGGAGTCAGTCGCTCCAGGACGTCCCTGGGGACCACGCGCCGCAGCGCCCGCGGCCGACGCACCCGCACCGACCCGAACAACTCCCGGTCGGTGACCAGGATGAGCCCATCAGGACCCCCGGCAAAGCCGCCATTGAGGCTCCGGTCGATGAGCAGCAGGCCGCCCGGCGGCGGCGCTTCGTCGATGATGCTGGTCGGGACGGCGACGATGTCCGCGTCGGCCAGCAGCTCCGCGAGGCGGGCCGATTGGTCGGACGCCAGGACGACCCGGGCTCCCTCCGATCGCCAGCGAGCGACCGTGCTCGCGATGGAACCGATGGGCACGGGCGGCAGGGACGGTTCCTGCCAGCCGAACGGGTTGAGGCCCGGTGGAGCGTCCTCGGTCTCCCCATCCCAGGTCAGCCGGAGGGTGCGCGCTGCGGCCACATGGCGGTTCCAGTCACGCGGTTCCGGGTACGCGCCGGGCCATCGCGGTGGCAACTCCCCCGAGCGCTCCAGGTCGGCCCGCCGCTCATCCGCCTGGGACCACAGGAATGTCGCTGCCGCTTCGATGTCACCGGGCTCGTCCATGACCCACATCGCTTCACCGACATGGTCGATGGCGGTCGCGGGCGCAAGGAACCCGCCCCAGGTCTCGGCCGCATCGCCGAGCGTGCCCGTCTCGAGCGACGACAGGTCGGCCGTCAATCGCTCGGTGAGCGTGCCGGCTGCCCGGCCCAGGCGCGACCGAAGATCCTGCCCGGTCGACGCTGTGACCAGGAACTCACTCGCGGGCAGGAGCCGTGCTGCATCGACGGGCCCGACCCCGCGCTGGTCGGCAGGGTCGAATGCGCGCATCGATTCGATCTCGTCCCCGAACCACTCCACGCGGACCGGCAGCGGCTGGCCAGCCGGGAAGACATCGACGATACCGCCCCGCCGTGTCATCTCGCCACGTCCGCCGACCTCGGGCACGGCCTCATAGCCGAGTTCGATGAGGGCGTGCAGCACCCGCTCCAGGGACAGGCGGATCCCCGGACGGATGGTCAGCACGTCCCGTGGCAGTTGCGCGGGCGCGATGGTCCGTTGGAAGAGCGCCTGGACCGAGGAGACCAGGACACGCACCGGCGATCCGGTCGCCGACCACGCAGCCAGGGTCGCGATGCGCGAGGCACTCTCGTCCCGGACGAGTTCCGACCGCTCCCAGGCAAGCGCGGTCCGAGGTTCGAGGGTCATCACGGCGGTCGGGTCGCCGAGCCAGGCGGCGAGCTCCTCGGCTGCCCGATCCGCGATCTCGGCATCGCGGGCGACCCACAGCAGCCGCTCGCCTGTCGCCTGGACGAGGGCCGCCGCGAGATAGGTCTTGGCGCCATGGGGAAGACCGGCGTAGGTCACGTGCCGGCGCGCCGCACCGACCGTCCCCTGGCCCGTCAGGCGAGCGGCGAGGTCCTGGAGGACACCAGTCGTCACGAGCAGCCCGGTCAGGCGGGCGAGGTCCGGGATCCGGTGACGGGCGCCGGGCGATCGGGTGCCGCTGTCTGGGGTCGCGCCAGCGCTGGTCCGGGCTGCGACCTGGGCATCGATCCGCCGGTCGCGTCCCCGACGGCCACGCAGCGGCGTGCGTGGCTCGGTCATCGGCTGGGATCGCCTCCTGTGGGCAGCAGGCGGCGCCAGCCCGTGCGGGTCCGCACGATACCGTCTGCATCGGGCGTCGACGAACCATCCGGGATGGATGGGGGCGTGGCCGGCGACTCGCCCGGGGATCCGGGCAGCGACGGTTGGGTCTCCGTGGTCACCGGGAGCCGCCACGCATTCCAGCGATTGGCGGAGCGGGCGGCCCCGTCGCGGGCCCATGCCTCGACCGCGTCCGCTGCCGCGTCGAGGACGACGTCGAGGTCCGCCTGCTCGTCCGGGGTGAATGCCGACAGCACGTGGTCGACGGCAGAGCCGCCATGACCACCGATGCCCACGCGGAGCCGGGCGAATCGTTGGGTGCTCATCTCGGCCACGATCGAGCGCAACCCGTTGTGGGTGCCGGCACTCCCCTCCTCACGGAGGCGCAGCCGGCCCAGGGGCAGGTCGAAGTCGTCGACCACGACCAGCATGTCCTCCATCGGCACCCGGTCGCGGGCGAGGACCTTGCGCACGGCCACGCCCGACAGATTCATGAACGTGGTCGGCTTGACGAGGGCGAGGTCAAGGTCCCGGTAGCGACCCCGAACGGTCACCGATGCATCCCGGGACTTCTGGCGACCGGACAGGCCCGCCCGGTCGGCGAGGTGATCGAGCACCATCCAGCCGATGTTGTGACGGGTCCGTTCGTACTGCGAGCCGGGGTTCCCCAGCCCGATGACGACCTTCATGACTTCCTCGCGGGCACGCGGACGGGCCGCGACCCGATGTCTCCCGGATCGGCGGCGGACCGCGATGGTAGCAGCGAGTCGCCGTGGTCAGTCAGGCAGCGGCATCCCCACGTTCTCCGGCAGGTGGGACCGGCACGGACACGACCTCGCGCCCCACCCGTGGGCCCGATCGTGCGACTGCGGGCGCCCGGCGGAGTGCCAGCGCGAGGACGACGCGATAGATGGTCAGGAAGACCACGGCGGCGGTCAGCAGCAGATAGCCCCAGAAGGCCCACGGCGCCCCAGTATCGGTGCCCGACATCAAACCATGCGCCGTGGCACCCACGAAGGCCAGGAAGGTCACGTAGTGGAGGGTCCGCCAACGCCTCTGGCCAAGCCGCTTGCGCAGCGAGAAGCTCGCCACCACGACCACGGTGATGATGAGCGACAGTTGTCCGAGACCGACCCAAAGGGGTCGATACGGTCCCGTGAACGGGACGAATACCTCGGCGGTGGTGAAGGGGACGCTCCGGTCGAGCGTGAGCATCGCGGCGTGGACGAGGGCGAGCCCGAGGCCGATGGCCGAGAGGTCCTGATGGAGCGTGAAGGACACGGTTCGATGCGCGAACGCGTCGAGGATGCCGGTCGACAGCAATAGCCCGTAGATGACC
Organism: Candidatus Limnocylindrales bacterium; assembly: GCA_038259505.1. Classification (GTDB taxonomy): domain Bacteria; phylum Chloroflexota; class Limnocylindria; order Limnocylindrales; family CSP1-4; genus JAFMJV01. The sequence continues at coordinate 4,221 of JBBSOS010000111.1, forward strand.
GAACCGCTGATGACGAGGTACGACAGCAGACCCAGCACACGGGTGGCGTACCACGGCATCCGGTCCTGCTCCGAGGTCACCCACGTCCGGACGGCATCGATGGCACCGCCGCCGGTGGCGAGCAGGACCACGACGATCGCCGCGAGGAATGCCGCCCAGCGGAGCGGTCGCGTGCGGGGGTCGAATCCGCGATACTTCATGCTAGCCATTCCAGGGTCCTGGGCAACGCGATGACCTCCCCCGTGTCGAGCAGCAGGATCGCGCCATGGACCCCGGCCGCATCCAGCAGGTCGGGCGCGTCGGTCGAGGAGGCGATGACTGCGGCCTTGGCCATCACCTCGGCCTCGCGAGCGCTGCCAGCGATCACGGTCGCCTGGACGACATCGGTGGACGCGGGACGGCGGGTCCGGGGATCGATGAGGTGATGGCGCGCCGGCCCGCCATCTGCGGACATCCAGCGATGGATGCTCGTGCCGGAGGTGGCTATCCCCAGGGAGCGGCCCGCGATCCGGTCATCGAGACGCACGACCGCGAGGTGCCCAACGGCGTCGGAGCGGGGGTCGGCGACCGCGATGTCCCACGTCGTGTCGCCGTCGATGCGGATGGCGATGTCGCCGTCTGCGTCCACGAGCGCGGCGGGATATCCGCCCAAGAGCGCGAGGGCCCGGTCGGCGATCCACCCCTTTGTGACGCCGTCGAGGTCGAACCGAAACGATCCACGACGCACGACCTCGCCGCCTCGCAGCCCGCGCACGAGATGCCAGCGGGGCCGGGCAACCGGGTCTGGCGTGGCTGCCGGTGTGCCCGGACCGCCACCGTCCTCCGGTCCCGACTCAGCCGCGAGCCGCTCATCAAGGAGCGTGATGTCGACGATGCCGGGAGCCATGACGCTTGCCCGTTCGGCCCAGTCGAGCACGGCAGCGAGCGTTGGCCGGACCGCCGAGCAGGTTCGGCTCGGTCGCCGGTTGAGCGCTGCCAGGTCCGAGGTCGTGCTGTAGCGGGTCAGACGCGCGGCCCAACGATCGACGCATCGTGCAATGCGGTCGAGGTCCCGAGCGACCGACCGCGGATCCAGCGATGCGACCCGGAACCGCAGACCGCCACCCATCGCCGGCACCGTGAGCGTCCGTTCCTCGCGAGGGGCGCGCTTCTGGGGCGCGGTGGCCGGCAGCGGCCCCAGGGCCACGGTCATCGCTCAGTGACCGGACTGCTTCGTCCGGGTCACGACCCGACGGATAGGAGTCTGTCGGGTCGTGGCGGGACGGGCAGCGATACGTGTGACGACGATGCGGGGGGTCGGGACGGCACCGGCGATGACCTTGGCGCCCTTCGGGGCCTGCTGGCCGGGCCTCAGCTGGATGTACCGGATCCTGTGCTTGACGATGATCTCCGGTTGCGCCGTGGCGATCGTCTCCACCGTCATCGCATCGGCAGCGATGGCATCACCGGACGGGCCGGGCGACCGGACCAGTCCGGCGGCCATGATGGACACGGCTGCGATCGTCCCGGCGCCCAGCGCCAGGCGCATCGGCCGAGGATCGGGTCGCTGCTTGGGTGCGCCCGGGGCAAGCTGCGTGGGAGCGGCCGTATCCGGCTGGATCGCCGGCGGCGTTGACCGACCTGGCGGCTGATGCCTGGCTTCGGTCGCAGTCGATGTTGGCCGAGGCGGCAGGGTCGACGGGCGGGGCTGCGGCCGGCACGGTTCACTGGCCATCAGTCGTCGTTCCCCTGGTGCCCACCGCCGCCGTCATGGTGCCCCCCGCCGCCGTCATCGTCATGGTGCTTGCTCGAGGTCTCCCTGGTCGAGTGCTCGACCTCGCCCTTCGGCTGCGACGTCACCACTGGTGTCGACGCTCGTCGGGTGATGTGGATCACTCTGGGCGTCGGTGCCGGACGGACGTACACGGTCGTCGTCTCGTCGCGAGTGATGGGCGTCGCTGCTGCTGCCGACTCCGCCGTCGCCGCCGTCGCCGCGCTCGCCGTCGCTGCGGCCGGCTGCTCGGCGTCGACTGGAGCTGCCACGGGTCCCAACCCGGTCGCTACCAAGCCAACAGCCACCACGACCGCAGCGGCAACGCTGCCCACGATGATGGCGAGGCGGTGGATCATGGTGTTCTCCGATAGCGTGAGGCGATCACCGGAGTCTCGGTTCTGTCGGTTGGACAGCCCTGTGGGCTGCATGAGACTTCTCACAGGAATGGCGATCGGCCATTGCGCGCGGCGTCGCGCGGCCGGAGGATGGGGTTATGCGCACCCTTGTCGTGGAGGATGAACCGCGGATGGCAGCCGCCATCCGACGTGTACTGACCGCCGAGCGGCACGTGGTCGATGTCGCCGAGGATGGCGTGGCCGCCCTGACGCTGACCGGCGACCGCGACTACGACGTGATCGTGCTCGACCGGATGTTGCCTGATCTCGATGGGCTGGAGGTCCTGCGATTGCTTCGCGACAGGGGCGTCAGCACACCGGTCCTGATGCTCACGGCGCTCGGCACCCTCGATCATCGAGTGTCCGGGCTCGATGCGGGAGCAGACGACTACCTGCCCAAGCCATTTGCATTCGCCGAGTTGCTGGCGCGCCTGCGCGCCATGGCGCGGCGGTCGCCCGACCTGGCCGACGAACGACTGGCCGCAGGGGACATCCAGCTCGACCCGGTCCGACACCGGGTGACGGTCGGTGAGGATGCCGAGGACCTGTCGGCGAGGGAGTACGCTCTGCTCGGGTACCTCATCCGCCAGGAGGGGCGGGTCGTCACGCGCCAGCAGATCCTCGACGCGGTCTGGGGTGCTGAACCGGATGTCTACTCGAACGTCGTTGACCTGTATGTGCACTACCTTCGACGAAAGCTCGAGGTGCTGGGCCGGCGCCAGGCACTCCGAACGGTGCGCGGCGTTGGCTACGCACTGTCCGGAGAGGTCACAGGGTGCTGGAGTGTGACCACCTGATGCCAGACACGAGATCGCGCCGCCGACCAAAGCGGCGCATGGTCGCGAGAGGCGACCGGATGGACCGGGTCGTCCGACGGACCCAGTGGCGACTCGCCGGATTCACGCTGCTGCTTGTCGCCGCGCTGCTGCTGGGAGTCGGGGCCGCGACCGCTCTCGTCGCGATCCGGTTGATGGACGACAACGTCAACCGGGCACTCGAGTCGGCGGCAGCGACAGCGACCAAGCCGGACAACAAGATCGACGAGGTGGATCATGCCATCGGGCTCGCGGATACATTCGTGCTGTTCGTGGACCAGGCGGGTTCCGTGGTGGCCAACCCCTTCGACGTCGAACTCTCGGGTCTGCCGGACACAGCTGCGCTGACGCATGCTCTTGAGACGGGCCGAGATGAGCGCGACGCCACGTATGACGGCGTGCATGTCCGGCTGCTGACGGTACCCGGACCAGCCGGGTCCGACGATGACCATGAGGCCGGCACAACCTGGGTCCAGGTTGGCTACCAGCTGACGCTGCACGAGCGACAGCAGTCACAGCTACTGTGGAC
>JBBSOS010000112.1:0-7705 GCA_038259505.1 Candidatus Limnocylindrales bacterium
GCCTCGCCAGTCCGCATCCCGACGCACCCGCCGGCCTGCCCGGTCGGTCCATCCCGGCGCGCGTGCCGGGTGCGGTCCACATCGACCTGCTGGCCGCCGGCCTGATCCCTGATCCGTACCTGGGGACCAACGAACTCGCGGTGCGCTGGATCGGACGCTGCGACTGGACCTATGCGCTGCGCATCGAGCTGCCGGAACCAGGTATCGATACGGTACCCGACGGAGCACGACGGCACGACCTGGTCTTCGATGGCCTCGACACCCTCGCCACGGTGGTCCTGGATGGTCGGCACCTGGGGGACGCGGCGAGCACGCATCGGACGTGGCGCTGGGACGTCACCGATCTGCTCACACCTGGCCTGCACCTGCTCGAGGTCAGGTTCCGGGCACCCCTACCCGCCGCCGAGGGCCGGGTGGCCGAGCTCGGCCGCTACCCCCACTCGAACGCCGATCCGGAACCGTTCAACATGATCCGGACGATGGCCTGCTCCTTCGGCTGGGACTGGGGGCCGCAACTGCCGGGTGCGGGCATCTGGCGCCCTGCCTGGATCGATTCGAGCTCGGTCGCCCGGCTGCGCGAGGTCCGGCCAAGCGTGGGCATCGACGGGACGACGGGGACTGTCGACCTCCGCCTGGATATCGACCGTATCGCCGACCCGGGACATCCGTTGCACGTCGTCGCTGCAATCGGCGATGCGACCGTCGAGGCGAGCATCCCCTCCGGATGCACTGGCGCAGCGCTGCGACTGGATGTGGCCGACGCCGGGCGCTGGTGGCCGCACTCGCATGGCGACCAGCCGCGTGTGCCGCTGCGGGTGGAGCTGTGGGACGGTGACATCCTGCTCGACGTATGGCATCGCCCGGTCGGCTTCCGGACCGTGGCGCTCGATATCGGCCGGGACGCCATCGGGTCCCGGTTCCAGCTCGTCGTCAACGACGTCCCGATCTGGGTCCGAGGCGCCAACTGGATCCCGGACGATGCCTTCCCTGCGCGGCTGGACCGCGAACGCTATCGGGAGCGGATCGTCGCCGCCCGGGATGCCAACGTCGACCTGCTGCGGGTCTGGGGTGGTGGCACGTTCGAGTCGGACGACTTCTACGACCTGTGTGACGAGCTGGGCATGCTGGTGTGGCAGGACTTCCCGTTCGCGTGCGCGACCTACCCCGAGACGCCCGAGATGACACGGCACGTGGTCGCGGAGGCACACGACAACATCACCCGCCTGATGTCGCATCCGTCGCTGGCGCTCTGGAACGGCAACAACGAATGCGTCTGGCTGGCCGATGTCGAGGGCTGGGCGGCCGAGATGGGCGACCGACCGTGGGGTCGGACGTGGTGGGAGGCGACCCTCCCGGCGATCGTGGCAGACCTCGATCCGGGCCGGCCCTACTGGCCGGGATCGCCGACATCGCCGGCCGGATCGGGTGCCGCGCCCAATGACCCACATCACGGCACGATGCATATCTGGGACGTCTGGAACGAGCGCGACTACGACGCCTACCGCGAGCACCGGCCCAGGTTCGCGGCGGAGTTCGGGTTCCAGGGCCCAGCCACGTGGTCGACGCTGTCACGGGCGCTCGGCCCTGGCCAACTGGCGCCCGATTCACCCATGCTGGCGCACCACCAGAAGGCCACAGACGGGATGGGCAAACTCGAACGCGGCCTGCTGGCGCACTTCGCCGTCCCAGACGGCATGGACGACTGGCTCTACCTGACCCAGCTCAACCAGGCGCGGGCCATCACCCTCGGCGTGGAGCACCTGCGTTCCATCGGGGACGTCTGCTCCGGCAGCATCGTGTGGCAGCTCAATGACTGCTGGCCGGTCATCTCGTGGTCGGCCATCGACGGCGATGGCCGGCGCAAGCCGATGTGGTACGCGCTGCGCCGCGCCTACGCCGACCGGCTGCTGACCATCCAGCCGGAGGGCCCGCTTCTGCGGGCTGTGCTGGTCAACGAGTCGGGCGAGCCGTGGCACACCGAGATCCATGCACGCCGCCTGCGACTCGATGGCGAACGCCAGGCCGAGGTCGGGATGCCGGCGATGATCGGCCCTCGGGGGATCGGGGTCATCGAGCTACCCGGCTGCCTCTCCACGCCCCAGCGTGCCGCCGACGAGATCCTGGTGCTGGACGCGGGTGAGCAGCGCTCGGTCTGGACGTGGCAGCCCGATCGCCAGTTGCACTACCCGACGGCTCGCTGGGAGGCGATGGTCGAGCGCCACGGCGATGACCTGATCCTGTGCGTGACCGCTGGGACGTTGCTTCGCGACCTCTGCCTGTTCCCCGATCGCCTCCATGCCGACGCGGTCGTGGACGAGATGCTGGTGACGCTCCTCCCCGGCGAGTCCGCCACGTTCCGGGTGTCGGGAGCGGACCTCCCCGATCCGATGGCCCTGACCCGCGGACCGGTCCTGCGCTGCGTCAACGACAGGTCGCGCTAGAGTGGTCGCAGACGCACTAGGAGGGACTCCATGACCGACGACGAGAGCCGACGCCGCCCACCCGCCGAACGGTTCGTGGGTGACGAACATCGCTTCGACCTGCACCATGTGGCGGCGGAGCTGCGCCGGGAGGGCCGCGCGGCACGGGACGGCCACCGGCAGATCACCCTGTTCCATGAGACCGGTCTGACCATCGTGCTCTTCGACTTCGAGGTCGGGGGCCGGCTCTCGGACCACGCGGCGGCCGGCAACGTCACCATCCAGGCGGTCACGGGCCTGCTGGAGATCACGACACCCGACTCGTGTCGGGAGTTGCCCGCGGGGTCGATCCTGGTGCTGGCTCCGGGCGTCCATCACGATGTCCGGGCGCTCGAGGCGAGCCAGATGCTGTTGACGGTGCACCTGCTGCCATAGCCGGACGGCCGCGTCCGAGCGAAGCCCGCTCGCGAAGGGCGAGGATCGTCGATGTCCCCGATGCGCCCACGAACAGCAGCATCGCGAGCACGTTGAGCATGCCGCCGAGCTGCCACGCTGCCCGCGACCCCGCCACGTCGCCACCGATCACGCGCAGCACCAGACCGGCCTCCAGCAGCACCAGGTGCCCATAGAACCACGGCCGATACGGCAGCGGCACCCGCAGGACGGCAGGCAGGATGACCGGGGCGTGCCCGAACACCATCGACACCACGAAGCCCAGGAACAGGGTATGCAGCATCGCGTCGTAGCCGCTGCCCGTGCGCGCCCCGGCCGCGACCAGCCAGGCGGTGCCCGACGCCGCGAGCCACACGTACCCCGAGAGCAGGCACAGGGCGATGAACCGGGTCACGCCAGGCGTTCGTACGGTGCGCCGTGCGATGTCGTGGCGGGCGAGCCACAGGGCAAGGCCCAGCATCCCCAGGCCCGCCACGCGCATGCCCAGGTCGAGGTCAACGAGCGTGATGAGGATGCCCGCGCTGAACATACCCACGACCGCGACGAAGACCTTCTGCGCACCTCGCGAGGAGCGGGCAATCCTGGACAGTTCCAGCCGCTCACCCACGATGGTCAGCACCAGGAATGCGGCAAGCCATGGCACGGCCAGTGCGACCGAGCGACCCGCCAGCAATGACAGGCCCGCGACCAGCCATGCGACCGCACCCATCGCCTGGACACCCGTGTGCAGGGACCGCTCGATACGATCGAACGCGAGGTACACCGCCACATACACGGCCCCGGCGATTGCCAGGAGTGCAGCGGCGACGACCGGCGGCAGACCCATGACCAGGGCCAGCCCGCCGAGCCCCGCAGCCACCGGCGCCAGATAGCCCCAGGGCCGCCCGAGCGCGACCGCGCGCTCGAGTGCGATGAGGGTGCCCAGGAAGCCCAGGGTCATGAGCACCCCGTGCGCTCCGGCGAGGCGCAGGGTCGCGGGATCGAGGGGGAGCCCAAGCAGTGCCATGCCGCCGGCCAACCCGGCCAGCAGTGCCAAGGCTCCCAGGCCCAGGAGTGGCAACCGCCGCACCGCGACCGCGGTCCGCGTCATCGTGTCCAGCCCAGCTGGACCTTCGCTTCGTCGCTCATCATCGAGGGCTGCCAGCGTGGGTCGTGGGTCAGTTCCACGTCGACATCCAGCACGCCGTCGAGCCGCAGGAGCGCCCAGCCGATGGCATCGGTGAGATAGGCACCGATGGGACAGGCCGGGCTGGTCGTGGTCATGAGCACATCGACGACGCCGTCGACCATCCCGACGTCGTACACCAGGCCCAGATCCACGATGTTCACGCCCAGCTCCGGGTCGATGACCGTTCGAAGCTGCTCCATGAGCCGCTCGGGCGCCACGGGCTCGAGGGCCGGCCGCATCAGGCTCGCGAGCGTGACGGGCGGCTCCGGCCGTGCCCCAGACTGCCCAGGCAGCGCCCCAGGCTGCTCAGACATCGGCGGTGCCCGGGACATCCCTGGTACCCCAACCGACGGTCGCCAGGTGGGCGACGCACAGGTCCGGGGCCATGAATGGCTCCAGGCGCAACCCATCCAGGGGCGCTCCGAGCTCGGCGAGGACCCCCCGCATCAGCCCCAGGTGCACGCCGCACACCACGTCGGAGCGTTCCCTGGCGAGGACGCCGAAGGGGCACCGTCGGAGGCCGATCGACGATCCGGGGCCAGCGGACATCTGGGGCGCGAAGCCCGCATCGTCGAGGACCTCGATGAGCCGTTCGACCGGATCGAGAGAATCGACCGCGGGGCCACCCCCGGCCATCGCACGACCCCAGCGAGCACCGGCATCGACAGCGACTGCCAGCGCATCCGGCATGTCCGAGATCTGGTCCACCAGTGCCCGTGCCAGTCGCGCGTAGCCCCTGCCCCCTGCGTCCTCGGGCTCGGGCTCGGGGAGCGCCCGATACCGCATGCCGGGCCGGCCCCGCGCACCCGTGGCGAAGGTGCTGCGTTCGACCACCCGGACGTCGACCATCCGGTCGAGATGCTCCCGGACTGTGTTGCGGTGCAGGCCGACCTGGGCCGCCAACTCGGCGATGTCCATCGACCGGCCCGAGTGCCGAAGCGCTGCAAGCAACCGCACGCGGCTCGTCCCGCCGAGGACCCGATGGTGACGTTGGTCGACCTCGCTCATGTCTGCTATTTTACACGGTATCAACCGGGTTTAACTGGAGAGGGACGACGGTATGCCGGAGGCTCCGAACGTCGGTCGGCAGTTGCATGGCGAGATCACGACGCGTCCGATCCCGCTGCACGACGTGCTCACGGACTCCGGCGCCGTGTACTCGCCGGGATCGGTGCGAGGACGTCGCCAGGTGGCACTGCTCATGGCCCACGAGTCCGGCTGCCTCGCGTGCTACGACTATGCGCGGCAGATGGCAGGCATCGCTGCCGCACTGGATGAGGCTGATGCGGACGCGCTGATCGTGGTCCCAGGCATCGCCCGCGATGCCGCGGCGTGGCGACATGGACTGCCCGTTGGCGCGCGACTCCTCGCGGACCCCGAGGGGCGCTGGAAGCATGCCGTGGCCGGGCACGTCGAGATCGATCCCAGCGGGGTCCTGCTGGTGCTGCTCGACCGCTATCTGGCGCCGCGGGTCGTCTCCGCGGCGGCAGAAGCTGGCGGCCTGGCCGACCCATCGGATGCGGTCGACTGGCTGCGATACCTGGCGCTGGAATGCCCGGAGTGTTCTGGCGAGTTGGCATGGCCCGAGGCGGCGGCAGGAGTGCCGTGATGAGCGCCTCCGGCCGATCCTGGCGAGGCTCGAAGCAGCTTCGCCCCACGTCGAAGGGAGCTACCTGGTGACCGAGACCCGCGTCCTGGACGTGCGCAGCGAGCCGCCCGCCCGACGGCATACCCTGATCTTCGACACCTTCGAGGGGCTCGAGGTCGGGTCTGTATTCGAGCTGGTCAACGACCACGACCCCAAGCCGCTCTACTACCAGTTCGCGGCCGAGCAGCCGGGCACGTTCAGCTGGGAGTACCTGGAGCAGGGGCCCCTCGTCTGGCGCGTGCGCATCGGCCGCACCGGTCGGACCGCGGTCGCAGAGGCGACGCCATGACATCCATGGCGTTGATCCGGTCCCTGCCCGCCGCGCTCGTCCCATGGTTGCCGCCGGCCGGCGACCCGCCACTCGACGACGATCGCGCGGATCCCGGTCCGATGGTCACCGAAGCGGCCATCCGGGACGCGACCATGCGCGCCGCCGGACGGACCCGGGTGGTCAGCTGCGAGGCCGAGGTCCCAACAGGCGTGCTGCCGGAGCTGTTCATCGAGCTCGTCTGACGGCATCCGCACCGCCCACGGGTCCTCAGGGCACAGCAGCGAGCACCTGCTCCGCGAGAGCCTGCGTACCCGCGACATACCACAGCACACCGGATCGCCGATAGATGAAGGTCGCGGGGTCCCCCTCGGTGTAGGCGCCGTCGCTGACACGGATGACCTTGCGGTCACCGACGCTGACCGACTCGCTCCGGGGATCGCGGTACTGGTTGGTCAACAAGGGGGTGAGGTTCACGGCCACCTCCTTGGCGTTGACTCCGTCCATGCGAGCCGCCGTCAGCATCGCTGAGCCATCGGTCGTGATGACCGGTGCCATCACCAGGCTGAGACCTGCGATGCCGGTGCTCGCATCGCCGCCCAGCGACAGGAAGGATGTGTAGGCATCATTGATGTCGGCATTGGCCGGTCGCAGGAGCAGATCGAGGTCGGCACCGTTCATGGCGACCGGGGTCAGGTCCACGCCGGCGGCCTCCGCCGGGAACTGGTCGAGCAACTGCTGGTCGACGCTGAACGCAGGGTCCGAGCCCTGGGGGACCGGTGCGGTCGATCCCCCTCCCGGCACCGTTGCGAGGTCCAGCCCGTCGAAGCGGGCTTCGCTGCGGCTCGACAGCGTGCCATCGTCCCGGAGCGTGCCGATGATGTCATCGAACTGGGCGATGAGTGCAGCCGCGTCAGGACCGCTTCGGTCCGCGGCCACGCCGATAGGCGCATAGAACACCGGGTCACCCTGGATCGCGATCGGAGCTCCGTCGCCGATCGTGCTCGTGGCGTGGACGAGGGACACGAACCCTCCCGCGATACCGTTCGCTCCCTGTGGCGAAGAGGCCACCAGGGTGATGCAGTCATCCTCGTTGGGCGTGGCCGCCAGGGTCACATCTGCTGGCGGGTCTGCTGGCGCCACGGGCGGGTCAGTGAGCGCGAGTGTGCCGTTCAGCCAGTCCGAGGCGACGCTCCCCTGGGCAGCGCACCACGCACCTGCATCCGGCTGGGGCGACCCGCTCGCGGCCACGGCCGTGACGATGCCGATCGTGGGGTCGAACGCATACGGCGCACCAAAATCGAGCACCCCGCGTCGCTCATCGGTGATGGCCAGGTGCTGCATCGCGATGTCGAATCGGCCACCCCAGTCGCCAGTCACGACCTGCTCCATCGGGTAGTCGGTGAACACCAGGTCCACGCCGAGCGAGGACGCGATGCGCTTGGCGATATCGACGTCATAGCCCCGGTAGCTGCCGTTGCTCGCCTGGGACGACCAGGGCGCATCGGCCGGGTCGACATTGACCACCAGCGTTCCGGCAGCCTGGATCCGCTCCAGGAGATCGCCAGGCGCCGGGCTGGCCACAGCGCTTGGTTCCGGAGTGGCGGTCGGCGTGGGGGTCGGCTTCGGGGTCGGCTTCGGGGTCGGCTTCGCGGTGGGCTTCGGGGTCGGCTTCGCCGTCGGCTTCGGGGTCGGCGTGGGCGCCGGACCGCGCGACACCACGTAGTCCACGATCGAGCCGCGAGCCA
>JBBSOS010000113.1:0-7695 GCA_038259505.1 Candidatus Limnocylindrales bacterium
CATGGAGTCCGGGTGCAGGCGGCCGCTCGCCTCGAGGTCCTCGATGAGCGCCCTCGGCACGGTCCTTGACGGAACCGGTCAGGTTCAGGAACTCCAGCTTGGCGTAGATGGCCACGGATGGGTTCGGCGACATCCGCTGGATGCCCACCATTGGGGCGTGTGCCCGATGGCGTCCACGATCGACTCGTAGCGCGTTGCCTGCGGGCAGTAGCACGAGCGTGTCCCCAGGGCCGACCGCCGAGGCCAGCTCCTGCTCGTAGCGCACGTCACGGCCATTGAGGTACACGTTGACGAACCGGTTGAGGGCGCCATCAGGCGTGAGCAACTGCTCACGAAGCGAGGGGAACTGGGCCAGCAGCGAGTCGATGACCTGACCCACCGTGTCGCCGGTCGCCTCCACCTGCTTCTGACCACCGACCTGGGCCCGCAACACGGGCGGGATCCGCACGGCGGTCATGCGTGTGCTCCCAGCGTGAACGCGCCCGCAGCGCCCGATACCGGAGTCCCGTCACCACAGGCCGGACAGTGCGGATCGCGCCGGAGCTGCAATTCCTGGAATGACCCGTCGAGGGCGTCGTAGATGAGCAGCCGGCCGGCCATGGGATCGCCGATCTCGAGCAGCACCTTGAGCGCCTCGGTCGCCTGGAGCATGCCCATGACGCCGGGTACGACTCCCAGGACGCCGGCCACGGAGCAGCCGGGTGCCAGTTCCGGTGGCGGAGGCGTCGGGTACAGACATCGATAGCAGGGACCATCGAATGGTCGGAACACGGTCAACTGGCCCTCGAACCGGAACACCGACGCGTGCACCACCGGGATCCGCGCCCGGACCGCGGCGTCGTTGAGGGTGTACCGGGTCTCGAAGGTGTCGGTCCCGTCGAGGATGACGTCATAGCCATCGATGAGGCGGTCGACGTTGGTCTCCGTGAGCATCTCCTCGTGGGTCACGACGAGGACGTCGGGGTTGAGGGCACCGATGGTCCGGGCAGCGGACTCCGTCTTCTTCTGCCCCACCCGGTCGGTGCTGTGGATGACCTGTCGCTGGAGGTTCGAGACGTCCACGACATCGAAGTCGACCACGCCGATGGTGCCCACGCCGGCCGCGGCGAGGTACAGCAGGCCAGGTGCGCCCAGGCCACCGGCACCGATGAACAGCGCCTTCGAGGCCAGGAGCTTCGCCTGGCCCTCGGATCCCACCTCAGGGATGAGCAGATGGCGGCTGTAGCGCTGCTGCTGCTCCCGGCTCAGGACCACCGGGGTGGTCCACGGGCGGCCGGCCGCCTTCCAACCCTGGAAGCCACCGCTCATCGAGCTGACGTCCGTGTAGCCCATCGCCTGGAGCGTCTGGGCCGCGAACAGGGAACGGGTCCCGCCGGCGCAGTACAGCACGACCGGGGCAGCGTGGTCCGGCGCCGCTCCCTCGATCTGCTGCTCGAGATAGCTGCGTGAGATATGGCTCGCACCGTCGATGTGGCCCTCATCCCATTCGGAACGCTCACGGACGTCAATGAGTCGCGCGCCATGGGACACCAGTTGGTCGATGTCGTCGGGCCCCACCTCGGGCACCGAGGCTCGCGCCTCACGGAGCAGGTCTGACAGCGATCGGGTCATGGTCGGGGAGTCTCCAACTGGTCGCGCGCGAGCGATGGATGCACGGCCCGCGCCTGGATCGGTGGCGAGAGCGGGTCCGGCAGGCCGGTCAGACCGGCCGGGTACAGTCGCACCTGGACGTCATGCCCTGACCTCCAGCGCGCCCTCGGCCACGGCAGCGTCCGGGGGCTGCTCCGAGAGTGCCCGCTGCAACGTGTCCAGTGACAGCAGCGCGCACTTGAGTCGTGCAGGACTGATGTCGATGCCCAGGAGCTCGAGGACGTCGTCCTTGGCCAGCCTCCGCAACTCGTCGGTCGTACGACCACGAAGGGTATCGGTGAGCAGCGATGCCGACGCCTGGCTGATGGCACAGCCACGACCGGTGAACGCCACATCGGTGACGGTGCCGGCCGGGTCCAGATCGAGCATCAGGGTGAGACGGTCGCCGCACAACGGATTGGCGCCCTCGTACGAGATGTCGGGGTGCTCCAGCGTGCCGAAGTTATGGGGACGCCGGTAGTGCTCCAGGATCTCGTCGCGGTACAGGTCATCCATGGGGACTCACAGGGTACCGGACCTCGGTGCCGCCGGGCGGCGGAGTCGCGGCGGGCGCGCGGTCCTCACCGAAGATGCGTTGCACCGACCGGAGACCGGCGGCCAGGCGGTCGATATCCTCGGTCGTGGTGTACACGTTGAAGCTGGCACGACCAGTCGCGGACTCGCCCAGGCGTTCGTGCAGCGGCTGGGTGCAGTGATGACCAGCACGGATGGCGACCGCCTCACGATCGAGCAGGGACGCCACATCGTGGGCATGGATGCCCGGCAGGGTGAAGGTCACGATGCCTGCTCGCTCGTCCGCGGACATGGGGCCCATGATCCGGATCCCGGGGACCTCCCGGCGGAGCACGTCGAGGGCATGGACGGTCAGCGCGCGTTCGTGTTCCCGCACCCGGTCCATGCCCAGCCCGGACAGGTACTCCAGGGCAGCGCCCAGCCCGATGGCCGCCGCGATGTCCGGTGTGCCCGCCTCGAACTTCCAGGGCACGTCGTTGAACGATGTGTGCCGCAGGTGGACCTCGCGGATCATCTCGCCGCCGCCCATGAAGGGTGGCATGGCCTCGAGCAGCTCGCGACGCGCCCAGAGGACGCCCGATCCGGTGGGGCCAAGTGCCTTGTGGCCCGAGAAGACATAGAAGTCCGCGCCGATATCCTGGACATCCACGGGCCCGTGGGGCACTGCCTGGGCTCCGTCGACGAGCACCAGCGCGCCCGATGCGTGCGCCTTGGCGACCATGTCCCGCACCGGGTTGATGGTGCCCAGCGCATTCGAGACGTGGTTGAAGGCCACCAGGCGTGGGTGCGTCCGGAGCAGCACCTCGAACGACTCCTGGTCCAGCCGACCCTGGTCGTCGATGGCCACGAACTCCAGGTCCGCGTCCTGCTCCTGGACGAGCATCTGCCAGGGGACCAGGTTGGAGTGGTGCTCCAGCTCCGTGAGCACGATGGTATCTGCGCGCCGGATGTTCCTGCGACCCCATGTATAGGCCACCAGGTTGATCGCCTCGGTGGCGTTGCGCACGAACACCACCTCGGAGCTCGATGGCGCGTTGATGAACCGCGCCGCGGTCGCACGGGCTGCCTCATAGGCGGCCGTGGCCTCTTCCGCGATGGTGTAGATGCCTCGATGGATGTTGGCCGTGTATCGCGTGTTGTATACCTCGAGGGCATCGATCACGACCCCCGGCTTGAGCGAAGTGGAGGCGCTATCCAGATAGGCCAGCGTTCGACCGCCGAAGTCGCGCTCGAACAGCGGGAAATCGGCGCGGATCGCCGCGGGGTCGAGGTGGCCCGTGCTCAGACCCATGCCGTCACCGGTCGTCCGGTTCGTCTGCGGGCACGGCGTCGTCCGGGGTCGCCTCGAGCCCTGCTGCTCGCAGGATCGGCGCGTAGCCGGACGCCTCCAGTTCCAGGGCCAGCTCACTGCCACCCGTCTTGATGATCTTGCCCTGTGCAAGGACGTGGACCACATCCGGCTTGATGTAGTCCAGGAGCCGCTGATAGTGGGTGATGAGCAGCACCCCGAGATCGGGGTTGAGTTGCGCGTTCACGCCCTCCGCGACGACGCGGAGGGCATCGATGTCGAGACCTGAGTCCGTCTCGTCGAGGATCGCGAACTCCGGCTGGAGCACGGCCATCTGGAGCATCTCCAGGCGCTTCTTCTCGCCGCCCGAGAATCCTTCGTTGACGTACCGCGCGGCGAAGCTGTCGTCGAGCCGCAGCAGCGCCATCTTCTGGCGCACCAGGTCGCGGAACTCACGCATGCCGATGCCGCCCTTCGTGGGATCCGACGGATCCCACTGGGCGTCGCTCACATCGAGGCTCCGGCGCCGTGCGTTGAGCGCGGTGCGCAGGAAGCTGGCCACCGACAGACCAGGGATGGCAGTGGGGTACTGGAAGGCGAGGAAGATGCCCAATCGTGCACGCTTGTCAGGCGACAGCGCGAGGATGTCGCGACCCTTCCAGATCACCTGGCCGGCGGTCACCCGGTACGCGGGATGACCCATGAGCGCGTACGCAAGGGTCGTCTTGCCTGATCCGTTGGGGCCCATGATGGCGTGGACCTCACCCCGCCGAACGGTCAGATCGATGCCCCGGAGGATCTCCCGACTGGGCTCCGCGATGGGCACCACGTGCAGGTCGCGGATGACCAGTTCGCGGTCATCGAGGGAGGCATCATCGGTGGCGGGCTGGACAGCGACGTCGAGAGCATTCATGCGTGGGGGATCGGCTCCGTTGTGGCCGGTCGCTCGGCGACCGGCAGGCTCGAGAGATGGATGAGCGGCGAGTGGAAGGGATGGGCTGGTACAGGCCCCGAGAGGTCGGCAAGGGTCATCGACTCGAGGGCGCCCATAACAGCCAGGCGGACCTTGACCCACAGCGATTGGACATGACAGAACGAGGTACGACCACACGCCTGCGCATGGGCGCCGGTGCGGCCGTCATGATCGGTCGCGCAGATCATGGGCGAGATCGGCCCCTCCAGGGCTTCGATGACCTGGCTCATCCGGATCTGGTCAGCGTCCCGGGCGAGCTCGTAGCCACCTCGTGCTCCGCGTGTGCTGACCACCAGGCCGGCTTCGCGCAGGCTGATGACCAGTTGCTCGAGGTACGGACGGGGCAGGTCCTCGTGATCCGAGATGTCCGAGAGGCTGACCGGCCCGGTTCCACGATGGCGAGCGAGCTCGACCATCAGGCGCACACCGTATTCACCACGCGTCGAGAAGTGCATGGCGCCCGAGATCTGGGGGATGGTCGGCACGGCTGGGACTCCTGTCACTCGCGACCTGGCTGTCGCCGGGTCCGTGACGGCCGATCGATATCCGAGTCACACCGTCAGGATTGAGTGTAGGCGCACGATCCCCGAGCGTCAACGACCCAGCCTTCGACTGGCGGCGGCGGCCGGGAGCGCTGCGGGGCGCGCGAGAAAGCGCCACGAGACCGCATCCGTCAGGGCACGTCGCCGCCACCCTTCAGGTCTTCGCGGTCTCGGGCCTCGTAGTCGATCTCCACCTCGGTGGTCTCGCCGTCGAAGATCGAGACGCTCACCGCCTCCGCCCGGGGGAATGGATCACCGCCGGGTGCTGGCTGGATGACGTAGTCGCCCGGCGGCAGGGTCAGCGCGAACGAGCCGCTCGGATCCGACGTGACATCGCCCACCACCTGGCCGTCGCTGTCGAACACGACGAGACGGGCAACGTAGGCTTCGAGGCACGGCGACGCCGCGGACGGTGCATCGCAGGTCGGTCCGAGCAACACCACGCCGTGGAGGCCCGAGTGCACTGGGTCGGCGGTGGGCTCGGGAGGAGACGCGAACATGTCGCACCCGGCGAGGACAGCCAGGAGCAGGCTCAGCACCACGATCGATGGGGCATGACCGTCCGGTGGGCGCATCCCTGGGCGAGGACCCGCGACGGGCCTAGAGCCCGGACCACGCGCGAATCGCCCGAGCCAGCGCCGCATTGTCATCGTCGCCATGGCCCTGGGCGACCAGGCCCGCCTCGATCTGTGACGCGAGGGCCGTGACGGGCAGGGCGGCTCCGACCGAACGCGCCATCTCGAGCGCGATGGTCACGTCCTTGAGATGGAGTGCGATCCGGAACCCGAGCGGATAATCGTCGGCGATCATCCTGTCGCTCCGGTTCTCGAGCACCCACGAACGGGCCGCTCCACCCGAAAGCGCGGCGACCACCTTCTCCGGATCCAGCCCGGACTTGATGGCCAGGACCATCCCCTCGGCGACGCCCAGGTAGCTGCCACACAAGATGACCTGGTTGACCGCCTTGGTCGCCTGACCCGCCCCGATCGGGCCCATGTGCGTGATGGACCTGCCCATGGCCGCGAGGATGGGTCGGGCACGCTCGACGTCTCCGTCCGCACCGCCGACCATGATGGTCAGGGTCCCCTGCTGGGCACCCTCGGAGCCGCCAGACACCGGCGCATCGACCATGGCCACGTCCTGTTCGGCGAGTCGCTCCGCGAAGCGACGCGTCGCATCCGGGGAGATGGTCGAGCAGTCGATGACCAGCCCGCCGGGCGCGACCCCCTCGGCGGCACCACCAGGCCCGAACAGGACGGCCTCCACGTCCGGTGTGTCGGACACGCAGATGACCACGACATCACTCTCGGCGGCAAGCTCACGGGCGGTAGCCGCGGCCCTCGCACCGAGCGACACCGGCAGGTCGGAGCGGCCATCGGTACGGTTCCACACCGTCAGTTGGAAGCCGGCCCGGGCGAGGTTCGCGGCCATGGCCGCACCCATCGTGCCCATGCCGCAGAAACCGATGCGCGCCATCACCTGCGCCTCCCGACGACCATCCCCGTCGCGCCGGGCGGATGTCCGACGACGTGCCGACATGGTAGGCGGGATCGCATAAGACCTGCGCTGCCGATGAGGCGTGCTGCTGCCGGGACGTCGCGCCTCTGGAGCAAGGCGGCCGTCACCGCGGACAGCCGCATGTCATGTCAGCGGCTGCTGCCGAAGATCCGCAGCAGGAACAGGAACAGGTTGATGAAGTCGAGGTAGAGCGCCAGCGCCCCCATGACCGATGCGGAGTCCTTGTTCAAACCGGCGATCTGGCCGTTCTTGATGCGCTGGACATCCCACGCCGTGAGACCTGTGAAGATGGCCACGCCAGCCACGCCGATGAGGAGATTGGCGATACCGCTGCCCGGGAACAGGAAGATCTGGGCGATCATCACGACCAGCAGGCCGAGCAGACCCATGAACAGGATGCCGCCGAGGCTGGTCAGGTCGCGCTTCGTCACACCGCCATAGACCGCGGCGCCCGCGAAGATCGCCGACGCGCCGAGGAACGCTGTGACCACGCCCGAGACGCCCGCCTCGGTAGCTGCGTAGGCCGCGACGATGACGCCGAGGGTGAGCCCGTTCACCAGCGCATACACGAAGAACAGCGCGAGGGCGACGAGCGGGTTCAGCCGCCGCATGAAGATGCCGAGGGCGAACACGAGGCCCAGGTTGGCGATCAGCAGGACGAACCAGTTGTTGATGATCTGGGTCATCGCAGACGCGTTGTTCATCACGAACGCGGCCGAGCCGGCGCTCACCAGGAGCGCGATGAACATCCACACGAATGCGGCGGTCAGGAAGCCTTCGCGGACCGCGGATGTGCCGACGACCTGGACGCCGCCCGACAGCGTGTTGGGCGTCACCCCGACAGGTTGGCCCGTGTTCACCGGTTGTGGCGGGCCAAACTGGTTCGGCCGGTTGGGGTCGTTGTTGAGCACCGTGGGGATCCCTTTCGAAGGGCCACCTCCGGGTGGCCGTACGTACCAGTCTACCGGTGGCCTACAAGCCGGGCCCAGAAGCCGTCGGACGGCGGCGGGCTGCGCGACCGCCAGGGACCGCAGGAACTGCGGCGACGTGCTCGGCGCGCTCCGCGGCACGCGCCACGACCCACAACAGATCCGCCACGCGATTCAGCCAGGGCACGATCCATGGGCCGGTCTCGTGGCCGGTCCGCTGGAGCCCGATCACCCGCCGCTCCGCACGTCGCATGGTGACCCGGGCGACCTCGAGTGCCGCCG
>JBBSOS010000114.1:0-7690 GCA_038259505.1 Candidatus Limnocylindrales bacterium
AAACACGGCGCCCCTTTATCGATGCGCCCGGCGGTGGCGTCAGGCGCGGGGTCGGGTCCCGATCAGCCGTCGAGCCGGCCCGAGGTGTGCCGCCCACTCCACCGAGCGCACACCGCCGAACCCGAGATACGCTGCGAGTGCCGCCCGCATGGCGGGCACGAACCCCTCAGCGCTCCTGGGATCGAACCCCTCCTCGAACCACAGGCCCAGGATGCGCACGACGCCAGCGGCGTGGTCGATGCGGGGCTCGATGCGACCGACGAGCCGGTCGCCGAACAGGATGGGCAGCACGTAGTAGCCCCAGCGCCGCTTGTGCTCCGGCACGTACACCTCCCAGACGTAGTCGAAGCCGAACAGGTCGCGCAGGAGATCCCGGTCCCAGACGAAGGGGTCAAGGGGCGCCAGGAAGGTCACCCGCGGCGCTGGTGCGGGCCCACGCCGCACCGCCTGGTCGAGGATCTCCTCCTCCGTGCCCAGGATGAACCGGAACCCGCGCATCCCCTCGATGGCGACCGGTACCAGGTCACCGTCCGCGACGAACTCATCGCGCAGCTCGCCCCGGATGATGGTCGATGGGGGATCGCCCGCGACTCGCCTGCCCTTGCCGGTCCCCAGCCACAGCTCCGCCGACCCCGCTGCGCCGAGCAGGCCATGCGCCCGATAGCGCGACAGGAGCTTGTGCCGGCGCTGGTCGTGCTCGCTGGGCCGGAGAGCCAGCAGGTCCGCCGCCACCAGCCGCTCCATGAGGTCGAAGTAGCGCCGGTTGCCCTCCCGTCGCGCCAGGCCCAGGACGCCCGCAGCGGACAATGCCTCAAGCACCGCCCGCGACTCGCTCGTGGGCCCCCACCACCAGTCGATGGCCGCCTTGCGCTCGAAGTCGAGGCTTGCCAGGGGTCCCTCGGCGCGGATCCGCGCCAGGATCTCGTCCGCGGTCTGCGCATGACGAGCCAGGACGCCGGAGCGATGGTCCGAACCAAGGTCCCAGCCGATCCGATACCAGGGCAGCTCGGATGTCGGCAGCAGGCTGAGGCCCTTGTTGTAGGCCTCGAACAGCTCCCGGGTGCCGTAGAGCAGGGTATCGGTCCACACGGACTGGTAGTCGCGCACCCTCGCGTGGAACACCAGGTCGTGGTTCCTGCCGGCCACCCCAAGGGGGTCGAACTGGACGGAGCCGAGCCGACGCATCACGGCCCGCACGCCGTCGAGCCCGGGTTCCCCCGAGCGTGGTTCGGTGAGCAGGTGCCGCTCCACGAAGAAGCGGCGCGCGGCTGCCGCATCGATGCGTCTGATGTCGTCCATGACGGTTCGATGGTAGAGGGACGCGTGGTCAGGACATGGCAGGTTGGCACGGACAAGCGGACCGGTCCGGGATGCTCACGTCGGCCCCCCGAGGTCTTCGGTGACCTTCCCTATACTCGGCGGGCACCATGGCATCGACTCGCGACTACTACGACATCCTGGGCGTGCCCAAGGGCGCCTCCGACGACGATCTCAAGCGCGCTTTCCGCAAGCTTGCGCAGCAGTGGCATCCGGACGTGAACGGCACGCCCGAGGCCGACGAACGGTTCAAGGAGATCAACGAGGCATACCAGGTCCTCTCCGATCCAGGGCGTCGACAGGCGTACGACACCTTCGGTCGAGCGGGGGTCGGCGGGGCCGGTCCCGAGGGATTCGGTCCCTTCGGTGGCTTCTCCGGGTTCGGTGACATCTTCGACGCGTTCTTCGGGGGCGCCGCGACGGGCAACGGTCGCAGGGGAAACCCGCCGACCGGAGCCGACCTGCGCTACGACCTGCGACTGACCTTCGACGAGGCCATCCGTGGCGCCGAGAAGGACGTCACCTTCACCGCACTCGGGACCTGCGAGACCTGCGCCGGCGATGGAGCCGAACCTGGCTCGGCACCCGTCACCTGTCCCCAGTGCAGTGGCAGCGGCGAGGTCCGCCAGGTCCGCTCCACGATGCTGGGGCAGATGGTGAACGTGACCGTGTGCGGGCGGTGCCGGGGTGCCGGCCAGATCGTCGAGCGACCCTGTCCGGTCTGCCGTGGTGAGGGTCGAACGGAGCTCAAGCGAACGCTCCGGGTGACCATCCCGCCGGGCATCGATGATGGTCACCAGATCCGTCTGTCAGGGGAAGGGGAGGCCGGGCCCCGGGGCGGGGTCGCGGGCAGCCTGTACGTGGTCACCCATATCCAGCCCCATGCCAGCCTGCGCCGGCAGGATACCGAGCTCTACCACGAGCTCAGCGTGTCCATCAGCCAGGCAGCCCTGGGCGCCCGGGTGCCGGTACCCACCCCCGATGGGGAGGAATTGGTCGAGGTCAAGGCCGGGACCCAGCCGGGCGCGGAGATCCGGTTGCGTGGTCGGGGCGTTCCCCATCTGCGACGACCGTCCGTCCGCGGCGACCTCCACGTGATGGTCGATGTCCGGGTACCGACGCGCCTGAGCCCCCGACAGCGAAGCCTGCTGGAGGAGTTCGCGATGGAATCGGGTGAGGTCGAACCGCAGGCGACCGGGGCCTCCACGGGGACCCGGAAGCAGGGCCGGGGTCGCCAGAAGCGGGGCATCGCCGACCGCCTCAAGGACGCCATCAGCTGAGTACCACCCTGCCCACAGATGCCGTCCTGCCGGCGCCCTCGGGCCCGGCCGCCGAGCGTGCCGGCATGGCTGCCGGGACATGGCTGGAGCTGTCGGTAACGGCAGACCCGGAGGCGGTCGAGGCCGTGAGCGAGATCCTGTCCCGGGTCGCGCCCGGTGGCGTCTCGGTGGAGGCGCCCTTCACGCTCGTGGACGACGGGCTGGCGGCGGCCCCCGACCCCGATCGACCAGCCATCCTGCGGGCCTACCTGGCGGGTGGCGACGGGGTCGCGGCCCAGGGCGCCATCGACCGGGTGACGCGCGACCTGGGGCATCTCCAGGCATTCGGCCTGCGACCCATCGGCGAGCTCTCGGTGCAGCCGGTCCACGAGGAGGACTGGGCCGCCGCCTGGAAGCAGCACTTCCCCACACTCCGGGTTGGCCGCCGGCTGGTGATCCGACCCACGTGGCGGCGCCACCGCGCCCAACCCGACGACGTGGTGCTGGCACTCGACCCGGGCATGGCGTTCGGCACGGGCCTGCATCCCACGACGCGGCTGTGCATGACCGGCATCGAGGCATGGGCCGAGGGGGGCATCGTGCAGGGCGCGCGGGTCCTCGATGTCGGGTGCGGATCGGGCATCCTTGCCATCGCTGCGGGTCGCCTGGGGGCGCGATCCGTGCTGGGCGTGGACACCGACCCCATCGCGGTCGAGTCGACAGCCGCCAACGCGCGCCGCAACCGGCTGACGCGTGTCGTTGGGGTCGAGCGGGGCTCCGTGCCCCTGACCACCATGACAGCGCGCAGATGGGGTCCCTTCGACCTGGTCCTGGCCAACCTCATCGCGTCGCTGCTCGTCGAGCTGGCAGGATCCCTGGCGTCCTCGGTGCGGCCGGGCGGCCGGTTGCTGGCATCGGGCATCTTCGTCGATCGGGAACCGGAGGTCGTCGCCGCCTTCGAGGCCGTGGGTCTGCGCGTTCTCTCGCGCGACCAGCAGACCGACTGGGTCGTGCTCGACGTGGAACGGCCGATCACGTGACGGGTCCCGACGCACCCTGCCTGTTCTGTCGCATCGCGGCAGGCGAGATCCCGACGGCCTTCGTGCACGAGGACGACCTCGTGGTCGCGTTCCCGGACATCGCGCCGCGCGCGCCGACCCACATCCTCGTCATCCCCCGTCAGCACATCCCATCGGCAGCTGCCCTCACCGATGCGGACGCGGCGACCGTGGGTCGGCTGTTCGCCGTGGCGGCGAGCGTCGCGCGGGATGCGCAGATCGCGGACGCCGGGTATCGGCTCGTGACCAACATCGGGCGGGCCGGCGGTCAGACGGTGGACCACCTCCATCTCCACCTGATGGGCGGCCGACCGATGACCTGGCCGCCGGGATGAGCGGCCGTTCCGGGTTCAGCGTCATCCTGGGCCTCATGTGCACACTCCTGCTCGGCGCCTGCGGGGGCGCGCAGCCCGGCACCGGAGGTGGGGGACAGCCGCTGCCCACGCCCCAGCAGTCCGTCGCTCCAGCCGTCCAGGGGACCGTCTCCCTGGTGACCTCGGCACTGGTGGGCGCCGGCTTCCAGGTGATCCCGCCCGTCGCGCCATACCGACCCTCGGAGCCTGCGTCGCTCACCCAGACCCCGCGTGTCGTGCTCCAGGTCGCGAGCCCGGACGCCGACCAGGGGTACGTCGTCATCTACGACCTGCCCTCGACGTCGGCGGCGAGCGTGGCCGCCGCAGACCTCGCCAGGTACGTCGGTTCCGGGTTCGGTCAGACGAACTTCCCGACGGACGCCCAGTTCAGCGTCGCGCAGGTGGGCACCACCGTGGTCTTCACCTGGTACTCAGGCGCACGTGCCGACGACGCTGCCAGGGCACGTGAAGCCTTCGATGCCGTCGCCTCCGTGGGCCAGCAGTTCCCCGTGACCAAGTAAGGTTCGACGGGCAGAGCCCGATCGTCGCAGCACGGCCCAGGAGATCCGGCCCCGACCGCGCCGGTACCCTCAGTTGTCGGGCGTGTCCCGGACCTGGAGCGGGATGTCCGCGTTCGCCCATTCCCGGACCGCGTCGCGGCGGATCTTGAGCGTATGGGTGCGCGGGAAGTCCGGCTCCGGCCACAGTCGCCACGCATCGATGCGCTGGTGGATGCCCAGGTCGGCGTTGACCGCCTTGACGATCCGATCGATGCCAGCCCGGACGACCACGTCCTGCTCGGGGTCGCGGGTCTCCTGGCCACCTCGACCTGGCGCGATGACGGGCTGCGTGCCGGGGGGGAGCACGACCGCCTCGATCCGTCCCGGTGCGGTCTCGAGCACCACGGCCTGCGAGATGCCGTGGTCATAGAGGGCGGCCTCGACGTCCTCGGGGAACACGTTGAGCCCATTCGGGAGCACGATGATGTTCCGGGTGCGTCCCGACAGGACGAGGTCGCCGTGGACGTCGAAGTGACCGATGTCGCCGGTGCGATACCAGCCCTCAGCGTCGAACGCCGCCGCGGTCGCCTCGGCATCCTGCCAGTACCCTGGGCTGACGCTCGGCCCCGAGACCAGGATCTCGGAGCTGCCCTCCGCGAGTCGCAACCCGATGGGCGGGATGGGCTTGCCGACCACGCCCGCCGGATGCCGCTGTTCGGTGTTCGCCGCTGCCGGGCCGCATTCCGTCGCGCCATAGCCCTGGAGCACGATGACGCCCAGGTCCTCCCACGACCGCTGCAGCTCCGGCGCCAGATACGCGCCGGCCGATACGAACAGCCGGAACGCACCACCGAGCTGGGTGTGGATGGAGCGAAACAGGACCCGTCGCGCGGCATACGGCAGGTGCCGGGCGATGCGCCGCGCCCGATCGAATGTCGCCCGCTTGCCCTGCTTGTCCACCTCCCGCACGATCGCCGTCCAGAACAGCTCCATGAGCTGGGGGGTCACGATCATCGTCGTCACGCGCAGCTCGCGGAGCGCCTCGAAGATGACGCGCGGATTGCGCGACCGGACGTACATCACCTCTGCCCCGATCATCGTGCCGTACATGAGCACGGGCGCCTGCTCGAACAGGTGGGATAGCGGCAGGAGGGAGACGACCCGGCGCGGACGGGGCGGCAACAGGCCGCCGCAGACCTCCACGGTCGAGAGCATGTTGCCGTGCGTGAGCATCACGCCCTTGGGGGCGCTCGTGGTGCCCGACGTGTAGACGATCTGGTACAGGTCGGCACGTCCCGGCATCGGCCATGCGTCGAGCTGCGACTCCCAGTCCCGCGGGAACGTGTCATCCGCGTCCGCGGTCAGGCGGTCGAGGGCATGGATGGTCAGGCCGTCCAGGCCGGCCCCATCGGGGTCGGGGGCGTCAGGCCCGGTGCCGAGGGCCATGTGCCGCGTGCCCGCGCGGTCGGCGATGCGTCGCAGCACGGACGGTGCCATTCGAAGGTCGAGCGGCACCAGCACGACCCCGCGCATGGCAGCGCCCCAGAACACGGCCGGCAGCCGGGGTGTCGGTGGGCTCCAGGTCATGAGCCGGTCGCCCGGGGTCAGTCCCGCGGCGTGCAGGCGCCAGGCGGCCAGTCGCGCCCGGCGCCGGAGCTCGGCTGCCGACCACGCCAGGGCGATGCCGTCGTCGGTGCGCAGACTGAGCGTGGCACGCGACTCGGGGTAGCGCCCCGCCGCATCGTCGAGGATATCGACCACGGAGGTGAACGTGCGCGGATCGGGATACGGGTCCATGCGTGACACTCACGCGCGAGTGTAGCGACCCCCTCCGCACGCCATACTGGTGCCTGACATCGCCGAGCAGCCTGCTCGGGACTGCCCGGGTCGGGCGGCAGATCCAGCCTCGGTCGGCCTCCGAGGCGCAGCGGGCGAGGCCCGATTGAGGTGAGGGATGACGGAACAGCGACATGTGGTGATCGTGGGCGGAGGCTTCGCGGGGATCGGCGCCGCGAAGAAGCTGGCCAAGGACAGGGCGGCCCGCATCACGCTCGTCGACCAGCACAACTATCACCAGTTCCAGCCGCTGCTGTACCAGGTGGCGACGTCCCAGCTGGCCAGCAGCGACATCGCGTACCCCATCCGCAACACCGCCCGCAAGCACGCCGACTTCGATGTGAAGCTGGGCACCGTGACGTCCATCGACCCTGCCACCCGGACCGTCCGAACGGCGGAAGGCGACACGTACCAGGGCGACTACCTTGTGATCGCGGCCGGGTCACAGCCGTACTTCTTCAAGACGCCGGGTGCGCAGGAGCACGCGTTCCCCTTGTATTCCGTTGACGATGCCATGCGCCTGAGGTCCCGCATCCTGCAACTGTTCGAGGACGCGGACCGCGACCCCCGGCTCATCGACGAGGGCGCCGTCGAGTTCGTGGTCGTCGGTGGCGGGCCGACGGGCGTCGAGGTCTCCGGTGCCCTGTCGGAGATGATCAACGGCACGCTGGCCGCCGAGTATCGGGATGTCGCGGTGGGACGGGCCCAGGTGCATCTGATCGACCACGGGCATGCGCTGCTGGCGATGTTCTCCCAGAAGGCGGGCGACTACACGGCGAAGGTCCTGCAGCGCGACGGCGTCCGGCTCCACCTCGGCACGGGGGTCACGGAGGTCGGACCTGGGCATGTGATGCTGTCTGACGGCTCGACGATCAAGACCCGGTGCGTCATCTGGGGTGGCGGGCTCCAGGCCGCACCCATCGCGGCCATGGCGGGATTGCCGACCAGCCGCGGCGGCCGTATCGATGTCCAGCCTGACCTGACGGTGGAGGGGTTCCCGGGCGTCTACGTCATCGGTGACGTCGCGAACATCCCCAGTCCCGACGGCAAGACCTTTCCGCAACTCGGATCGGTTGCGATGCAGAGTGGCACCTGGGCCGCCAAGAACATCATCGACGACATCGCCGGCAAGCCAGCCAAGTCGTTCCATTACCTGGACAAGGGGACGATGGCCATGATCGGCCGCAATGCCGCCATCGCGGAGATCCCTATCGGCCACCACGAGCTGCACGGCGCGATCGCGTTCGGCGCATGGCTGGGCGTCCACGCCGCGTTGATGTCGGGCTTCCGGAACCGGATCGACGCGTTCGTCGACTGGGCCTGGGACTACTTCGGCAAGAGCCGCGGGCCACAGGTGCTCGACCGCA
>JBBSOS010000115.1:0-7632 GCA_038259505.1 Candidatus Limnocylindrales bacterium
CATGGCCCGCATATGAGGCCACCCTGCACCAAACGGCATAGCTCCCTAGTCATGAGGGAGCCCAGGCAGCCATGACGGACGCCCAAATGTGCGGTGTGGTGGGTCGGGTCGTTGGGCTGCATCTCGCGCGACCCTATCTGTCAACGGCGCTGGCGTCCAGTGTGCCCAGCGTCAGTGGTGGAGGGCTCGCGAGTTGACCTTCGATCTGCCAGGGCTCTCGGGCCCCGCTGTTCCCACCCTCAATCGGCAATGACGAGGTGGACGCCCAGCTCGCCGAGCCGCTCGGCGCTCATGCCACGCAACCGCTCGGCCAGACCCGGCCGTCTGACCGATGACGGCACCACGAGCAGCGAGCCACCAAAGCGTCGGACTGCCTCGCTTAGTCCGCCACCTCCTGCGGTGGTCGGGAACCAGCCGCCGGCCTTGACGCCCAACGCTCCGGCTGCCTCCAGCCCCATGGCGGCGTCGGCGCGGCCCTCGCGCAGTGCGAGCCCCACTCCGAATAGACGTTCGGGATCGGGTCGGTAGTCATCGTCACCGCGGAGGTCGCCATACGGGGTCCCGAGCCATCCCTCGGCACCCCGATCAACCAGCACGACCGGGCGCTCTTCACGCAACGCGATCGCGAGAGCGAGAGCGAGAGCTCCGTCTTGCCCACGGCCCACGGGAACGACCACGGCTCCGTCGGGCGCGTTGGACGGCGGGGGCTCGAGCCTGGATACAGCGGCCAGCAGGTCACCCGCACGCGTCCCTGCAACCAGCGGCGGCGGAGGCCCTGAAGGCGTGGGAGTCGTCAGGCCCCCGACCGCCTCGAGCGCCGCAGTCAGCTCGGCCACGACCGACGGGTCATCCGAGACGAAGCCCACGAAACGCTTGCCTGGCGCCGCCGCGCCGCCGACACCGAAGAGGGCCGGGTCGCCGAGCTCCCAGCTCACGAATGCGATCGGCTCCGGTGCGGTCGAGACCAGGAACCACTGGTTCGCGAGCCGTCGGGTATCGGGTGCCTGGCGTCGATAGTCGAGACCCTCCAGGCCGCTGGGTGCCTCGCCGGTGCCATACCCGGTGACGCGTGTGCCGGAGGCGACAAGAGCCTCGTAGCGGTCGCGTTCGTGTGCCAGCTTGTCGGCCGACTGAAATCCGACCCACAGCGTGGCACCCCGGCACGCGGCCTCGATCTGCCGCGTGATCCGCAGCATGTCCCGAGGGTCATAGGTGAAGCGGGTAGCGTCAGGCAGATGACCGATGTGTTCCGTCAGTCGCCGTCCGATCTCGAACATGCCCGAGTCGCCGGTGCCCGGCGGAAAGGTCCAATCCATGGCCGTCACGTCTCCCTGCTCCTTTCATGCCAGCAGGACGCTGGCGACGTCGTGCATCACCTGTACTCAGTCATGTACGTGGTTCGGGCGCCCGCGGATCGGTACCACTGCTACCGGCGTCGCTACCCTGGGTGATTGACGCTTCCCGGCTCGGCCCAGGTCCAAGACAATCGAAGGGCGTCTACTGCTTCAACCGCTCCAGGGCGGTCAAGTCCCAGGACGTGGTGTAACAGTCCATCCTCGCGTCCATCATCTGGATCAGCTCGCCATCAGCAGGGCAGGTCCCACCTCCGGATGCTCCACGACGGCATCGATGGCCGCCATGGTCTCGGGCCGGAAGTAGCGCCGGCCGTCCTGCCATTCATCGTCCTGCTCGGCGAGCACCATGCCCACGAGGCGGATGAGTGAGGCCCGGTTGGGGAAGATGCCCACGACCGAGGTCCGGCGCTTTATCTCCTTGTTGAGGCGTTCGAGCGGGTTGGTGCTCCGGATCTGGCGCCGGTGGGTCTCGGGGAAGGTGAAGTGGGCGAGCAGGTCGTCCTCGGCATCGGTCAGCAGCCCGGCCACCGCGGGATAGCCCGGGCGCATGCCCTCGATGACCCGGCCCGCCTGTGCCCGCGCCGAGCGCTCGTCGGGCTGCTCGAACACCGACCGGATGGCCGAGGCGACCATGCTCCGAGCCGAACGTGGCACGAGGTCCTGGGCGTTGCGGGTGCAGTGGACCCTGCAGCGCTGCCATGAGGCACCCAGCAGCTGCGCCCGGACCGTCCGCACGAGCCCTGGGTGGTCGTCGCTGATGACCAGGCGGACACCCCCGAGACCACGCTCGATGAGGCCCCGGATGAACGCCGGCCAGGCACTGACCTCGTCGTTGCCCGCCGCCAGCTCGAGGCCCAGGATCCGCCGTTCCCCGGTCAGCGCCACCCCCGTGGCCACGAGCGCGGCCATGGACACCACCCGGCCAGCCTCGCGCACCTTGACGTAGGTGGCGTCGAGCCAGAGATAGGGATATGCCTCGCCCGCGAGCGGACGGGACCGGAACGTCTCCACCTCGGCGTCGAGCGCGGCACAGATGCGGCTCACCTCGCTCCTGCTCATCGAGGCGATGCCGAGGGCATCGACGAGGTCCTCCACGCACCGGGTCGAGACGCCCAGGACGTACGCCTCCTGGACCACCGCGAGCAGTGCCCGCTCGGCCCGCCGCCGGGGTTCCAGCAGCGACGGGAAGTAGGAGCCGTCGCGCACCTTCGGCACGGCCAGCGCCAGGGTGCCCACACGCGTGTCCCAGCGCCGTTCCCGGTAGCCGTCGCGGCTGGTCAGGCGGTGCTCCGGGTCGCGCACCCCGTGAGGCACACCGGTGACCTGGGTCACCTCGGCCTCCATCACCGCCTGGGCGAGCACCCGCGCACCCTCGCGCAGGAAGTCGATGTCACCCTCGCCGATCGCCTTGCGCACGGTCTCGAGCACGGCCATCCTGTCCTCGGCCATCGTGGTCTCCCTTCGTGTCGTCGGTTCTCACTCCAACGACGCGAGGATGACGCGATGGCCGTTCCCGTTCCCGACCATCCCGCTTGTTTCACCAACTCTAGGGACACGACCGAGCCGGCAGCGGGACGCCGACGCGCAGCAGCGCCACCCGACATCGCGGGGACGAGCCCAAGGCCCAACGAAGGGAGCCTATCGCGGCCTTCCCCACCTGGACCGCGCCAGGTCGCGCTTTGACCCCCAGGACCACGCCGCGGGTCCTGGAGGAAGCGCACGGCTTCGATCATGCCGGGCGAACGTGCGACCGCCGGGTGATCTGCGACCCCACGCGAGCGCTGCACCGGTCTCAGGCAGGTCGCTCGCGCCCTTCAAGCGCCCGATCCTCGCCTGCTCGACCACCAAGCGGTCGGCCTCCGCGACGGACAACGGGCGTGGCCCGTACCGCTCGGCCGCCACCAGGAAACAAGTCGGTCAGCGTGTTGTGGACCCACGCCGCCAACGCCGGAGCCGCGGCCGAATAGGCGATCCCACGATCTGAGCTCCCGCGAACACACACACGCTCGGCGGACCGCGAAGATCGCTGCCTGCACCTCCGGCATCGCACCGTACGAGGTCGCGGTCACGTAGTTGGCGGTCCGGACAGGCGCCGCAGTGGGTCTTCCCGGCAAACCCCGATTCACCGGTGTCCCTCAACAGGACGTGGGATCGGGACCTGGAGCGTCCCTTCCGCTATCGGCGGCATCCGGACCAGTCCTCCGCTTGTCTCGGGGAGGTGGTCCCAAACTCATCGGAGCGGTGCAGGCTAAACTCCACCGGCCCGATACCGTGTCATGGGCGGTATCTGTGCACGAAACCGTCGGGGCGTAGCGCAATAGGTAGCGCACGTGCTTTGGGAGCCCACCGACCCTGAGCGGTGCAGGCTTCGGCGGCTCGTGCGTGGGGTCGGCTATCGAGGATGCGGCGGTTATCCTGCTATTCGCCGGGCGGCCTGACCGTCGTTTCTACTTAGGTCCGCCAGTGCCGTCGCCGGCCAGGATCTCCAGGGCCGCGGCGCCGTCTTCGGCCCCGACGATCCCCAACCAGGCGTTGTGCGCAAGATCGGTCAGCTCGATCCGCTCGCGCAGATAGGCGCGCTCGCCAGGAGTCAGTCCACGCGCAGCCGCCGCAGGGTCCGGAACGAGAATGAGCAGCCGCGCGAGGTCACGCTCGTGCTTCTGGCGGGACTCGCGAGCGTTACCCGCGACGCGCGCCTTCAGCAGGATCGCCCCGATGAGTGTCGGGACCGGCACCGGGAATGGCCCGCGGCCCGCGTCGATGAGCAGTTCGTGGGTTCGCCGGAGTGCCTGTCGCGTGCCGAGTGCTTCGAGCGTCTGGTCCGGCGGGATGGTCGTGCGGCGCGTGCGTGCCGCGAGATGGTCGGGCGCAAGCACGTCGACGATGTCGTCGCCACGCGTGAAGCGATAGACGATCCCGGGCTCGGACCGTAGCGGCTCAAAGCCAGCCCCGACGAGCCGTCGAGATGCTTCTTCGGTGGCCGTGGACTTGGTACGCACATCAAGGACGGCGTCCACGTCCACAGTCGCCCATGTCGTCACCGCCACGTCGTGCTCCGCCTCGATGGCTCGCACCATCAGTCCGCCTATCAGCGCCCACGGGAGACCGGCCACCAGCTCGGCGAACTCCTGCACGAGGTGCCATAGGCGCTCGTCGTCAGGGCTGGACGGCACGATGCGGACCGGGGCAGTCACGACCCGAGGTGGGCGAGCAGTTCGTCGCCGACCTGTCGGACCCGAGGCTCGGGATGGTCGAGCAGATCGAGTGCAACGGCCGGGCGCGGTGCGACGGGCAAGGGAGGCCATTCCCAGCCGATCCGGGGCACGACCCGCAGCGTCACGTTCGGATCGGCGCTCGGACGGAGGTGGTATCGCGATATGACGCCGCCGAGCAGCGAGTGGGGAACGTAGGCGTCCACCTGGTCGGTGCCCCCCACGAGCCCAAGGTGGAACTCCGATGCCGCAGACACGCCCGTGAGCATGAGTTCATGGTCGGCGCGCATGCGTTCGAGCATGGAGGGATGCGCCCGATAGCTCGTCGCACGACCACGGCCGATGAGTCGATCGCGGTCGGCCGCCAGTGGGTGTTCGGCGAGCCGATGACGAGCCCGCCAGCGGGCATCTGGGGTCAGCCACGAGGCATCCCGGCCGTCGGCAAGGAACAGCACGCCCCAGGCATTGGCTGGGGACAGCCGTCGCCCGCGACGGGGTGCCATCCCACGCCGGCGTTCGACTGCGTCCGTGGGAACGAGCCACTGCTGACCTACCTTCACTCCCGGCAGGTCGCCCGCGTCGATGAGCCGGCGGATATCATTTGGTCCGACACCCAGTCGTGCTGCGGCCTGCTTGACCGTGAGGTGACCCGCCGCCGGGTTGGGTATCTGCGCAAACATGGTGTTCACACATTATTTCCGCAGAGTCTCGGCGTCAAGGGCGGAAGCCTCGGCAGGGCGGAAGGCCCGGCGTCTGTTCAGCAACGTTGCAGGCTAGACTTGCTCGGTCAGGAACGTGGCCATGTGCGGTTTCCTGAGCACGAGACCGTCGGGGCGTAGCGCAATAGGTAGCGCACGTGCTTTGGGAGCACGAGGTTGTGGGTTCGAGTCCCGCCGCCCCGACCAGATCCCGCGTTCGTCCGCGACGTGACCCACTGGGTGGGAAGGCGGACGATCCAGCTCGAGCCCGACGCCGGACCCCCAAGGGCTCCGGCCGCAGCCGCGCTTTGGCCCGTCAGCCGGAGGGGGCGCCCTCGGCCGCAACGGATGGGACGCTCGGCCGAGGCCCGGCAGTCGCCGCATCGCCCCCGGTGGCGAGCAGCGACAGCACCGAACGCCACGTGGCGGCGACCACGCCCAGTGCCGGGACGATGACGAACATGCCCATCATGCCCCCGACGGCGGCCGCTGCGGGGATGGCCAGGAGCACGATCGCGGGATGGAGATGGACGGTCTTGCCGTACACCAGGGGGCTCACGATGTTGCCCTGGACGATGTTGAAGACGATGGTCCAGCCAGCCATGATGGCGATGTCCAGTGGGGTGCCGACCGCGATCGTCAGCAGGAACGCGATGCCTGTCGAGACGAATCCGCCGATGTACGGGATGAAGCACAGGATGAATGACAGCACGGCTACGGGCAGCGCCAGTGGGATGCCCAGCACGACCATGATCACGAATTGGCTCGCGGCGCCCACGAACGAGATCGCAGCCGTCCCGATCATGTAGCCGCCAAGGACGTGGAACGCGCGGTCGCCGGCCGCATCGACCTCCGCACGTCGGCCGGGTCGGACGTGGTCGACGACGCGGCCCCAGAGCGATCCGCCGTCCTTCAGGAAGTAGAACGCCAGCAGCAGGCTGAGCAGGATCACCACCCCGACCGATGCGGCGGCCTCGGCCAGCGCGGTCACAGTCCGGACGGTCGAGACCATGCCCTCCGCCACGGCGAGGACCCCCAGGCCGAGTTGCCCACCCGATGCGTCGTCCACAGCCTGGGCGCCTCGGTTCGTCAGGTCGCCGACCTCCCCGACCTGGTCGACGAGTGCCCATGTGGCCAGGGCCAGCACCGCCACGACGAAGAGCGTGCCGCCACCCAGCGCGAGCGCCACGGCGCGAGATCGTGACCAGCCACGTCGGACCAGGGCTGCGATCGCGGGGTCGAGGGAGGCCGCCAGAACGAGCGCGAGGATGACCGGGGCGACCACGAGCGGCAACTGGACCGCCCCGAACGCGACCAGGATGACGAGCAGCATGACCACCAGGATCCGCCAGCTCCACTGGGCGACGCGATCGAGCCAGGCGGGCACGATGCCTGGCAGGGGCGGCCGCGGCACAGGCTCGACGACGGCCACGATGGCCGAAGCCGCCGCGAGGAAGACGGCCGTCAAGGGCACCGCAGCGAACAGGCCGATGATGCCCGCCAGCTCGTAGCCCGCCGGCAGCACGATGAGCACGAGCGCGGGGTGGATGCTCACGGTTCGCCCGTACACGGTGGGACGGACCAGGTAGCTCAGGATGAGATTGCGGATGCCCATCAGGATCGCGAGCAGGATGACGGGCCCGATGCCGACCGCGGCGTACGTGATGAGCAGCACCAGGATGGACGCCACGGCGCCGCCGAACATCGGGATGTACCCGGCGAGGAACACGAGGATGGTCAGCGGCACCACGAGCGGCGTGCCCACGATGAGCAGGAATACGAACGTGGTGGCGGCGGACGCGGCCGCCAGGATGGTCGTGCCCCGAAGATAGCCACCGACCCGCACGAGGGCGTCCGTCCCCGCATCGGTGATGCGCTCGCGTTTGGGGACCCCGAATGCCTGGAATGCCCACAGCCAGCCGCGGTCGCCATCCTTGAGCAGGAAGAACACCAGGAACACCGACAGGATGCCCACGGTCACGGCGCCGGCCGCCGCACCCACGATGCCGCCCACCGCGTCACCCACGAGGTGACGGATGATGTCCGTGACGCCACCCACGACGTCCCGCATGAGGGGCGGCACCTGGGCGTTCGAAAGATCATCGCTCAGGGCTGTGACGCCCACCTGCAGCTCCTGCGCGACGTCGACGACGCTTGGGAGCAGGGCGATGGCCAGGATCAGCAACACGCCCAGCACGACCAGCATCCCGACCGCCCACACGATAAGTGCGGCGGATGTGCGGCTGTGACCACGGGTACGCAGCCGGAGCACGGACGGTGCGAGGACGGCCGACACGATCACCGAGATGGCGATGGTGCCGGAGACCACCCACAGGGTCTGGGCGATGATCCAGAGCGCCGCGATCC
>JBBSOS010000116.1:0-7567 GCA_038259505.1 Candidatus Limnocylindrales bacterium
GCCGACCGAAGCCAGGACCAGGCCACCGGCGAGGACCGGTGCCAGGGACTTCCTTGAGCTCATCACGCGCTCACCTCATTCTCCCGGACACGATGGCCCGGGTCTCCTCCACCGGAGCGCTCTGCGGCGCTCCACGGTTTGACTGGTGCGCGCACCATAGCGCACGCACTCCGCATGTGGCACGCGTCCGGCGCCGGAACCGTCACGCGCCATCCGCCAGGAGCTGCGTATTCCACGGGATGAGGACACGCTCGCCGATGGCGACCGCAAGGTACGCGGTGATGGCGCCGATGGCGCCGATGATGATGCCTGCCCACGCCAGGTCGAAGCTGCCCGAACTCATGGACGTGAGCACGATCCGGCCGATGACCGCCGACGATCCACCGAAGTACTCGCCGACGATGGCGCCGATGAATGCGAGCGTGGTCGCGACCTTGAGCGCCGTGAACAGGAACGGCAGCATGTTGGGCACCCGGACCTTGCGCAGGACCTCACCTGGGGTCGCCGCGTACGAACGCATCAGCTCCAGCTGCGCAGGCTGCACCTCGACGAGGCCGCGGGTGACATTGATGACGATGGGAAAGAACACCAGGAGTGCCGCCATCATCATCTTTGACAGCGGGTTGAGCACCCCGAACCAGTTGTTGACGATGGGCGCGATGGCGATGAGCGGGATGGTGCTGGCCCCGATGGCCACGGGCAGCAGGATGTCCCGCGCGACGGCCCAGCGGGCGGTCGCGAACCCGACCCCGAGTCCCGCCAGGGCACCGATGACGAGACCGCCCAGCGCCTCGGTGTACGTCGACATGGCCGACCGCCAGAGCAGGTCCGACTCGCGACCCATCGCCCCTGCGATCGACGATGGTGGCGGGATGATGCGCCGGCCGCTGTTCCCCGCCACCAGTTCCCACGCCGCGACGACGACCAGGAACACCACGATGGCCGGCAGATGGTGGCGCAGACCGCTCAGCGCGCCCGAGCCGCGGCGGGATCGAGGTGGTGAGGCATGGACCCCGGTAGCGCCGGTCACCCGATAGCGCCTTCCGCCCGGGTGCGGGCCGGGGATGCGCCACCGCCATGCTGCGCCCGAAGCGCTTCACGAACCTGGGTGACGAGCTCGAAATAGCGGTCGCTCTCCCGGATGAGCTCGTTGCGTGGCTGGGGCAGGTCGATGTCCACGATGTCGCTGATGCGCCCCGGGCGAGGGCTCATGACCACGACCCGGGTGCTCAGGAAGACCGCCTCCGGGATGGAATGGGTGACAAACAGGATGGTGGTGCCGGTGCGCGCCCAGATCTTGAGCACTTCGTCGTTGAGGTGCTCGCGCGTCATCTCGTCGAGGGCGCCGAACGGCTCATCCATGAGCAGCAATGCCGGCTCGAATACGAGTGCCCGGGCGATCGCGACGCGGGGCTGCATGCCCCCGGACAGCTGGTGCGGGTAGGGGCCGAGGAAATCGGCCAGGCCCACCAGGTCGAGCTTCTCCTGGGCACGCCTGCGCTGCTCGCCTCCGGACCTACCCATGATCTCGAGCGGGAGTCGGACGTTCGCCTCGACCGTGCGCCAGTCGAAGAGGACCGGCGCCTGGAAGACCATGCCGTAGTCCCGGTCACGACGCGCCTGGTCCGCCACCTTGCCGTTGACGTGCACCGAGCCGTCCGACGGGGGGATGAGGTCGCCCACGATGCGCAGGAGCGTGGACTTGCCACAGCCCGACGGTCCGATCAGGGACACGAACTCCGCCGGGGCGACATCAAGGCTGATGTCCTCGAGGGCCACGGTCGGCTCGCCGCCCTTGACCGGGAACGACTTGTTGATCCCTTCGAGCCGGACCGCGGGTGTCTGCATCCCCCCCGGCTGCATCTCGCCGGACTGGTCGGCAGACGTCATGGATGGCCTCCGGTCACAGCTGCACGGGCCGTCGATGTCGGAGACTGATGACCTCGGCGATGCGCACGGCGATATAGAAGCAGATGCCGGTCAGGGACGCGATGAGGATGGTGGCCCACAGCTTCTCCGGTCCCGAGATGTATTGCTGGTTGAAGTTGACGATGGCCCGACCCAATCCCTCCTTCACGCCTCCGGGACCCTCCCCGATGATGGCCCCCACGATGCTCGCCGCGGCCGCCACCTTGAGCGCCGTGAACAGGTAGGGCATCGATGCCGGCCAGCGAACCTTCCAGAAGATCGCCCAGTTCGATGCCGCGTAGGAGCGCATCAGCT
Source organism: Candidatus Limnocylindrales bacterium (assembly GCA_038259505.1). GTDB lineage: Bacteria > Chloroflexota > Limnocylindria > Limnocylindrales > CSP1-4 > JAFMJV01. The sequence goes on from JBBSOS010000116.1 coordinate 2,224, forward strand.
CCATCGCCCGCAGGTCAGGGGAACGCAGGCCCCGTAGCTGGGAGATGGTCACCGGGAAGAACGTCAGGTAGGTGGCGATGATGACCACCGACGTCAGCCCGCGCCCGAAGCTGACCACGATGAGGGGCGCGAGGGCCACGATGGGGATGGTCTGGCTGGTGATGACGAAGGGCATCGACGCCCGCTCCGCGAGCACCGAATGGACGAAGATCGCCGACAGCGTCACGCCGATGAGGGCACCCAGCGAGAAGCCGATGAACGCCTCCGCCCAGGTATACGCAGCGGCCCCCAGGAGGTACTGCAGCAGCGTCTGCTCCTGGTTGCGCTGGACCGGTTCGGCGAGCGCCCCGAAGATCTGCCACACATGGGGCAGTTGGAGGTCGGTCGCCTGGAGCAGATGCCAAGGCGGCTCGTGGAAGTAGCCGGCGCCCGTGCCCAGGACATCGTGGATCCGCCACGGATCGCCGAACAGCCACTTGAAGCCCTCCCACAGGAGCGCCATCACCACGAAGAACCCGACGAGCAGCAGCACGCTGCGGCCCAGTCGGACGGCACGATCCGATCCCTCGCTCATGGGCGGGGTCCCGGCCCGGAGCTGGCGGCTGCTGGGAGCGTCAGCCCGCGACGCCCTGGTCGGCGAGGTCGAGCGCCGCGTCGATGATGGCGAAGCCGTCGGCCAACTGGTCCTCGGTGATGGTCAGGGGCGGGTTGGTCATGATGGTGTTCCAGCGCACGAAGGTGTACAGGCCGTGGTCCCGGAGATAGCCCGAGACCGCCTTGGTCTCGACGCTCGCACCGTTGAACGGGGCCAGCGGCTCGTAGGTGTCGCGGTCGCGGACGAGCTCCAGGATGCCGAACATGCCGATGTTGCGGATGCCGCCCAGGCTCGGGTGCTTCGCGTACAGCGCCTCATGATGCGTGCGCATGACGTCGCCCATGCGACGGGCGCGGTCGATGAGACCGTCTTCCTCGTAGACCGCGATGGTCGCGAGCGCGGCAGCGCAGCCGACGGGATGGCTGTTGTAGGTCAGCCCGCCGTAGAAGACCTTGTCCCTGAACGCGTCGGCGATGGCCCGCCGCATGCCCACGGCACCCAGCGGCACATACGACGCTGTGAGGCCCTTGGCCATCGTGATGAGGTCCGGGACCACGCCCCAGTGATCGACTGCGAACCACCGGCCGGTGCGGCCGAAGCCGGACATCACCTCGTCGGTGATGAGCAGGATGCCGTACCGGTCGCACAGCTCCCGGAGCCCCTGCATGTAGCCATCTGGCGGGATGAGGACGCCATTGGTGCCGACGACCGTCTCGACCATGATCCCCGCGATCGTCTGCGGTCCTTCGAACATGACGATCTCTTCGATGTCCTGGAGGCTCTGGTCCACCGGCTCGGGATCCCTGCGTCCCCAGCGATGGAAGTCGGGGATGCGCACGAAGCCCGAGACCCCGGTCTCGGACGCCCACCGGCGAGGATCGCCGGTGGCCACCATGGCCTGGCCCGTCCCACCGTGGTACGAGCGATACCGGGTCATGATCTTCTGCCGACCGGTGAACTGCCGGGCGAGCTTGATGGCGTTCTCGTTCGCCTCGGCGCCGCCATTGGTGTAGAAGAAGACGTCGATGTCCCCGGGGCTGATCTCGGCCAGCTTGGCACCCAGCCGCGCCCGCGCTTCCGTGGCCATGTACGGGTTGGCGTACGCCACCTGCTGCATCTGGGCGTGCACGGCATCGGTGACCCGCGAGTCGCCATGGCCGATGTTCACGGACATGAGCTGGCTGTTGAAGTCCAGGTAGCGGGTCCCGTCGGGGGAATAGAAGTAGACGCCCTCGGCCCGCGCCACGGGGATGGGATCGACCGCGGACTGGGCTGACCATTCGAACAGGGAATGCCGGCGGCTGAGCGCCACCATCTCCTCACCGCTCATGTTGCCGGATGCGACCTCGATGACCATCTCTCTCCTCCGTGGTGACGGTCGCGGCAGTGTCGCACGGAGCACCACGGCGTGTCGCGGGCAGCGGTATCGATGACGTCGTCGAGCATCGATGGCGCTGCGCCGGGAGCTATCGCAGCCCGAGTCGGCGGAACAGGCCCCGATACGCGTCGCCGTTGGCGGCCCATGATCGTTCCCCGATGACCCAGGCACGGGCCTCCCTGCCGAGCGATTCCCGGAGCTCCGGCTCACCGATGAGGCGGTCCAGGGTCATTGCCAGATCACTGATCGAATCGGGTGTCACGGCGAGGCCGGTCCGGCCCTCCACGATGCACTCCAGCAACGCAGGCGTCCTGCTGACCACGAGCGCCCGCTCCATGGCCAGGGCCTCGAGCGGTTTCGTCGGAGCAACGATCCGGGATACCCGGTCGTTGGTGCGAGCGTTCACGACGATGGCCATCACGGAGTACCAGCGCTGGACGTCGTCATGGGGGACGGTGCCCTGCATGGTCACCCGGTGCCCGAGCCCGTGCGCGTCGACGCGCGCCCGGATGGACTCGGCGGCGGAGCCGTCACCCACGATGAGCAGGCGCACGTCACGGCCGCGCCTCACGAGCTCTGCCACCGCGCCGACCAGGGTCGGCAGCCCTTCGTAGGGCTGGAGCGCGCCGATGTAGCCGATGACCAGTTGGCCGTCGCGGATTCCGAGGCGTTCGAGGAGCTCGGGGTCGGGCGGTCGAGGCGCGAACCGCTGCGTGTCCACCGCGTTGGGCACCACGGTGATGCGATCCTCCGGCACACCCCGTTCCAGCAGTTCCTGACGCATGGACTGGTTCAGGGTCACCACGGCATCCGCCGCGCGCATCGTCCAGGTGTCGCACGCCCGCGTCTGGCGATACCGCTGCGAGATTCGCGCTCGGGACCGCCCCGGGCCAGCCAGGACGTCTCGCGGAAGCCGCGCACCTCGACCACGACCGGCAGGCCGCGCGCTCGTCCGAGCGCGATGCCGACCTGGGCGGTCGGCCCGCGCATCGTGGCGCTCTCGGCGGTGTGGATGATGCCCGGTCGGACCTCGTCGGCGATGGCCGACACGAGTCGGAGATGCCGCGACAGTGCCTGGTCGAGCGGCAGTGGCGGCGCTCCCGGCACCAACAGGTGGTAGGGCACACCATCGACCGTGTGGTCGCGCGGGACCGCTGCATCGGCAGGCTCGCCCGGTCGGGTGACCACGTGCACATCGATCCCCGCGGCGCGCTGCGCCAGGGCTACCGCGTGCGTCCGGAGCGCGAATCCGCCCTGGCGATACGGCACCGAATCGGTGACCAGCATCAGGGCCCGGCCAGGCAGGGACACCTGACGGGCTTCGGGGCCGGGGCCGGTCGTGGGCGGCAGCCAGCCCGGAGTGGTGGCGATCCGGGTGCCATCGATCGAGGCCACCAGGGCGTCCAGCCGTGGGACGTGCGGCACCCTGAGCACCCAGTCGTGTGCGACAGCAGACGCTTGGTCCAGGTCACCCCGATGCAGCGGGTCCCGGACCGCGTCGCTGGCCGCCTGCCCCTCGGCGTCGACCCTCGCCGGCCAGGTGGTGCTCCCCTGCCGGTTGGTCCTGGCCGGTCGCCTGGTGCCGGCGGGACCGCGGGTGAGGTGGTCGGTGATCCACGCATGGAGACTGCTGAACATCGCCCGGATGATGGCATCTCACGGCCCGGACATGAAACGAGCGAGGCGCCCCAGAAGCGCCCCGCTCGTTCGTTGAAGATCGCTCGGCGGCCGGGATACCCCGGCCGCTTCTCCGAAGATGAGAACCGGCCTCCGAGCCGGACCATGTGAGGATGAGTCCGTAGCGCCGTCCGTCCGCCTGCCTGGACGAATCAGCGCGTGCCCCGAACAGTAGGCCTCGCCCCGTCGGAGCGCATGTGACCCAGGGGGCATCAGCATGCATCCGGTGGTACCGGAGACACCCCCCAGCACACACCCGATACTCCCCCGAAGGCCCCGCACCGATGTGGATAACCCGTCATCCACGCAGGAACGCTTGCGCGACGTGGTACGTTCGACAGCACGGACAGTCCGACGCTGGTGACGGGACCGGCAGACGCGGACGCCTGACCGTCACTCGACACACGATCGCGGAGGGACTTGACCGATGGCCGGACCACGGAAGACCAGCAAGGCAGGCACCGAGGGTGCCTCCACATCGTCGGAGCTGGCGATGACCGATGCCGCGGCTGCGGGGCAGGACGTTGCCGGGGAGGCTGCTGCGGCTGTCGATCCGGTGACTGCTTCGGAGGCAACGGTGCCTCCTCCGGCCGCGCCGAAGACGCCGAGTCCGGCCGCGCCTACTGCCGCGCCGCCTGCTGTTGCCGCGCCGCCGGCTGCCCCGCCGCCGGATGCTGCACCTGCTGCTCCTGCTGGCCCCCCGCCTGGCGCCCAGGTCGCCGCGGCGATCAGCGGCCTCGCGACGGACATCAAGGAGAAGCTCAGCACCGCTGAGTTGCTGCTGGGTGCCGGTGCGCTGCTCATCGCGGGGCTGTCATTCCTCATCTTCGGGTTCCTGCTCGATGCGCGCAGCCCAACCGAGCTGCCGGTCACCGCATCGATCCTGCTGCTCGTGCTCATCGGCCTGGAGCGAACGCAGCGCGAGGGCTTCGGCACGTGGTACCGGGCACTCCTGATCCTGCTGGGTGCCATCCTGGCCATCGGTGCGGCGTACAGCCTGTTGCTCACGCTTCGCAGCGGGACCGGCGGCATGAGCGTGCTCAGCTGGCTCTCGATGCTCTCGTGGTGGGTCGGCGGTCTGCTCGCAGGCGTCGGGGCATGGATGACCTATCGCGTGCGGGCCTGACGTCCCTGTGGGTCTGACCATCGCACGGACATCGGCGGATGGACGTGCCTCGGCTGGTACGGTAGGCAGCGACCAAGAACTGGCGAGCTGAGGCTCGTGACCCATACGTCGCCGCCCCAGCGGCAGCCTGTATCCGAAGTGGCGGTCGCCGTGGCCGTTGCCCGATCACGGCACGACCCGACGCTCCTCGGGTGCGGTCGTGCCGTCGATCCCTCACCCGGTCCGCGCGGGACTGTGCCGAATCACGCGGCTGGTCACGCCGGCGGATCCAGGATGCGTACTACCGGAAAGTCGCCCTGGTGTGGTCGAACGTGACCATCGCCGGCGCGAGCTCCTGGGACGTCACCGATCCGCACGCGGGTCCTCCCCGGCTGGCGCTCGTGCCTGGACAGCAGCTCGACCGGCGAGTCGGCAGGGTCACCTGGACCGGCGGCGATCGCGGAGGCAGCGGTCTCGCCCGGTACCAGCTGCAGCGCCGACGTGGCCAGGGACCGTGGCGGACGATGCGGTTGCAGGGGGTCCAGGCATCGACCTTTCGGTTCCGGTTGCCGGTCACACCAAGAATCAC
>JBBSOS010000117.1:0-7519 GCA_038259505.1 Candidatus Limnocylindrales bacterium
AGCGCGCCGTGATGATGGCGATGCGATGCTCGCGGGCAAGGTCCCGAAGCGTCTCGATGGCGCCCGGCACGGGATCCAGGTCGCGGAACAGGCCCCGGTCGCCATCACGGGCCCACGCCCAGAACGCTGCCATGTCCCGGAAGTCCGTCAGCTCGTGCATCCGGTCCCACCCGGTGACCTGCTCGGGATGCAGTGACGTGCCGAAGTCGCGGTTGTAGCGGCGCATCCAGCCGCCGTTGAAGTCGGCGATGACGCCGTCCATGTCGATACCCAGGCGGAGGTGCTCGGGGGAGTCGGTCAGCACGTCGCTCATGTGCTCACAGGATGGGATCGGCCATGCCCGGCGACCCGAACAGGCGCTCGTAGGTGGCGAGGGCATAGCGGTCGGTCATGCCCGCGACGTAGTCCGCGACCTGCGTCACCAGGTCGGCACCGGTATCTCGATAGGACGTTGGCATCTCGTCCGGGTGGAGTAGGTGGTAGTCGACCAGACGGCGGATGACCTCGATCGCATCGCCCATGTGGCGCCGCTGCTCGGGTCCCAGGTAGATGCGCTGGAACATGAAGTCGCGCAGCTCGTTCATGACCGCCAGGGACGCGTCGTCCATCAGCACCTCGCCCGCGACCATGGAATGCTCGACCACCGCGGTGATCATGCCCCCGATCCAACTGCTGCCGACCGACCCGAACCGGCGCCCGATCGATCCGGGGAAGTCCCGTTCGGACAGCAGCCCCGCGCGCATGGCATCCAGCGCGTCGTGCGTCAGGTAGGCGATGCGATCGGCATAGCGCACGCACATCGCCTCCTGGGTGGACGGCGGCGGCTCGATGCGCCACGAGTGTGCGCGGATGCCATCCCGCACCTCCCAGCTCAGGTTCAGGTCCTCCAGGACCTCGAAGATGCGCACACTCTGCGCGGCGTGGTGCCAGCCGCCGGTGGTCGGGAAGTACGGTGACAGCGCGTTCTCGCCCGTGTGGCCGAACGGGGAGTGGCCGACGTCGTGTCCCAGCGCGATCGCCTCTGCGAGGGTCTCGTTGAGTGACAGGGACGCCGCCACGGCCCGCGCGATCTGGGTCACCTGGAGGGTATGTGTCAGCCGGGTGACGTAGTGGTCGCCTTCGGGATCGATGAACACCTGGGTCTTGTGCTTGAGGCGTCGGAAGGCCTTGGAGTGCAGGATCCGGTCGCGGTCGCGCTCGAACGCTGTCCGGTACGTGTCGGGAGGTTCCGGGCGCACCCGGCCACGCGACTTGATGACGTGCACGGCGCCGGGCGCGTATCGCGTCAACTCCTCCGCCTCGCGCGTCTCGCGCGTGCGCAGGATGAATCGGTCGGGTGCGGCAGGTCCTGGGTGAGCCATGGGCAGTTCCAGTCTAGGATGGACGGAGGGCGATCGGCCGCGGTGCCCCCTCCGCCAGCACGAGCGCGGGGTCGACGATCTCCTGGGCCGCGTCTGGCCCGGCACTCCCGGGGCCGTCGATGACCCGACGGCGGAGCCTGCCGGATATCTGGTCGACCAGGAGCGTGGCCACAACGACGATGATGATGGCCAGCCCCGTCTTGCTGTATCGCCCGTAGTTGAGCGTCTGGGCGAGCAGCGAACCGATGCCGCCGGCACCCACCACACCCAGCACTGCTGCCGCGCGCACATTGATCTCGAACCGGTACAGCCAGAACGCCACGACCTCTGGCAGCACCTGCGGCAGGACCGCCCAACGCTGCAACTGCAGGCCGCTGGCACCGGTCGCGCGAACACCCTCCACGGGACCGCTGTCGATGGATTCGATCGCCTCCGCGGTCAGCTTGCCGAGCGTGCCCACCGAGTGGATGCCGATGGCGAGGGCACCCGCGTACGGCCCGAGACCCGCGATGGGCACGAAGATGACCACCGCGAGGACGATCTCCGGGAACGCGCGGATGCCGTCGAGCAGCAACCTGATGGCTGCGCTCACGGGTCGCGGCGAGACATTGTGGGCGGCAAAGAACCCCAGGGGCAACGACAGCACGGCCCCGATGAGGGTGCCGATCCAGGCCATCTGGAGCGACACGACCATCTCGGGCAGCGCGACATCCACGTACGCCCAGTCGGGCGGCAGGAACATCGCCTCCATGATGCCCAGAAGCTTTCCGGGCAGCTCGATGAGGCGATCGAGTCGCAGGCCCAGGTTCACGAGCGACCACAGGAAGACCGCGATGACCGCGATGAATAGCAGGTCGCGGCGCAGGTGCGTCGGTCGACCCGGCCGATGGGGCAGCGTGCCTGTAGCCGCGACGCTCACACCAGACGCCGCCGGAGGGACACCGAGGCCAGCTCGATGAGCAGGACCAGCAGGAACAGTTCCAGCACGACGAGTGCCACGTTGCTGAAGTTGAAGAACTTCATCTGGGTGTTGAGCACGTTGCCGATGCCCCCCGCACCGACGATGCCGATGACGGTCGAGGCACGGATGTTGAGCTCGAAGATGTACAGCGAGTAGGCGACATAGTTGGGCAGCACCTGCGGGAACACGGCACTGCGGACCATCTGCGTCCGGCTGGCGCCGACCGCCATGGCCGCCTCTACCGGACCGACATCGACCGCGTCCGTGCTCTCCGAGAGCAGCTTGGCCATGACGCCGATATTGAAGAAGATGAGCGCCAGCACGCCGGCCAGGGGACCGATGCCGACCGCCGCCACGAAGATCAGGGCGTACAGCAGGTCCGGCAATGCACGCACCACGTTGAGCACCCAGCGGTCGATGGTCAGCGTCCAGCGCCCCGGCGCCGTCACCCGGGAGGCAAGGAACGCCAGCGGCAACCCGACCGCACAACCGATGAGGCAGGCCACGACCGCCATCTGGAAGGTCTCGATGAGGGGCGTGACGGTGCGCGGGAAGAAGGCGAAGTTGGGCCGGAGCAACTGGGCGATGATCTCGCGGCCACGGGTCAGGTTGGACGCGATGGCCCCAAGGTCCACGCCGATGCCGAGCGGTCGGGGCGCGGCGCAGTAGAGCGTGAACACGACGCCTGCCAGGAGCGAGAGCGCGACGAACGGCGAGCGGCGAGGTCGGGTCGGACGGGGAGTCCCGGTGGCCGGCGTCGGCGCCGTCACGCGGCAGGAGTCTCCAGCACGTCCTCCGCGGTCAGCGACCGCCCATAGATATCGCGGAAGGCACCGTCATCGGCCGCGGCACCCGTCCCGTCATACACCAGCTCGCCGCCACGCAACCCGATGACCCGGTCCCCATAGACACGTGCCAGGTCCAGGAAATGCAGGTTGACGATGGTCGTGATGCCCAGCTCCTCGTTGATCCGCTTGAGATCGCGCATCACCTGGTGCGATGTCGGCGGGTCGAGCGAAGCGACCGGCTCATCGGCCAGGATGATGTGGGGCTGCTGGGCGAGGGCGCGTGCGATGCCCACGCGCTGCTGCTGGCCACCGGACAGGTCGGAGGCACGCACCCATGCCTTGTCCACGATGCCCACGCGCTCCAGGGCCTCGAAGCCGAGCTCGAGGTCGGCGGCGCTCCAGCGTCCGAGCAGCGACCGCCAGCCGGGCGTCGAGTGGAGCCTGCCCATCAATACGTTGTCCATGACGGATGCCCGCTTCACGAGGTTGAAGCCCTGGAAGATCATCCCGACGCTCGCGCGGATGCGGCGCAACTCCCGCCCGCTCGCCCGGGCAACGTCCTGATCGTCGACGAACACGGAGCCGCTGGTGATGGGCACCAGGCCATTGATGGCCCGGATGAGCGTCGACTTACCCGCGCCGGACAGCCCGACCATGACCACGAACTGGCCGTCCGGGATCTCGAGCGTCAGGTCCCGGAGGGCATGCACGCCGCCCCGATAGGTCACCGAGACCCGATCGAACCGGATCATCGCCCAGGAGGCCGGAGAGGGGCCGACACCTCGTCGACCCCTCCGAGCAGCCACCCGATGTGGCTCAGTTGGGTGCGCCGATCGCCGCGGCGGCCTGACGACCGATATCCAGCGAAGCGAGGTCGGCAGGTGCGAAGTTGTTGATCTGGTAGATCGACTGCAGCACCTTCGAACCTTCTTCCGTTTGGCCATACGCGAGGAGCGCATCGGTGATCTTCTGCTTCAACGCACCGTCGAGATCACCGGCGAGTGCGACACCATCATTGGGGATCTCGGGCGACAGTGCGAACACGACCGTGCCCGACATGTCCGGGCCGCATGCCTGGACGGCCGCCGCCAGGGTCCGTGCGTCATTGAACGATGTGCCCACCTGCGCGTCGCCCTTGCAGACACTGATCACCGCCTTGTCGTGGCCACCCGCAAAGAGCGGCGTGACCCCCGTGGACGGATCGTAGAACTGGCCCGAAGCCGGAGGCGTGCCGATGCCCTCGTTCATCATCTGGACCGCCGGGAAGATGTACCCCGAGGCGGACGTCTGCTCCACGAATGCGACCGTGGTGTCGGGGGTCAGCTTCTTGAGCGCGTCCGAGGCCAGCGGCCCGGTGGTCGCGGTATCGGTGCCGTTGCAGAACCCGACCGTGATGTCCTGGACCGGGTCCGTGCGGGCCTGGACCGTCTTGGTCACGACCGGCGTGGTGCAGAACGTATCGGGTTCGTTGGTGAACCACTGCGAGTGATACGTGGCGGAGCCATTGCGCACCGACTGCAGGACGATCGTGGCGCCGTAGGTGTCGGCCGCCTGGACCAGCGTGAACGGCGCGAGCGCCGCGATATCCACCTGTCCGGTGCCCATGCCGACCACGACTCCGGTGTAGTCGGTCGGCACGAACGCCTCGGTGGGGATGCCGAGCGTCGTGGTCAGGTAGTCGGCAAGCGGTTTCGCATTGGTGATCAGGGCATCCACGTCGCTCGATGGCACGAAGCCAAGGACGAGCTTGTCGGGGATGCGGCCCGGCGCCATGGAGCCAGCCGGCGACTCCATGGTCGCTGCTGATGGCGATTGGGCCGCCGCTGGGACCGCCAGCGATGCGGCGACGATCGCGGCTCCAGCCACGGTCGCCATGAAACGGAAACGGTGCTGCATGAGAGCGATTCCTCCTCATTCGCCCCGCCGGGGACCGGGGCATCTGGTGATCGTAGCACCGGCGTCGAGGCATCCGGTGGTCGCGGACGCGACACGTGGGCTGTCGGCCGTCGCGACCCGTCTGCTGGCGGCCGTCGCGACAGGTCGGTGTCAGCCGCCGCCGCCCACCGGTCCGGTCGGTCGCTCGAAGCCGTCGGGCATGACCGGTTCGTATCGGAACCCTCCGGCGACGCCCGGTTCCGTCAGCTCATGCGGGTCCAGGATGGCGTCGAGGGCCTCCTGGTCGAACAGGCCCTGTTCCAGCACCAGCTGGCGGATGGTCGTGCCGCTCGCGACGGCCTCCTTGGCGATCGTCGCTGCGAGGGAGTATCCGATGTAGGGGGCCAGCGGTGTGGCCATCGCGCTCGACTGCTCGAGCAGCGTTCGGCATCGCTCCACGTCCGCCTCGATGCCCGCGACGCAGGCCACCGCGAACTGGCGACACCCTGTGGTCAGGACCGATAGCGCCTCCAGCACCTCGTGCGCGATCATGGGCATCATGACGTTCAGCTCCAGCTGCCCGCGAGAGGCGCACCACGCGACCGCGGTGTCATTGCCGATGACGTGATAGCAGATCATGGACAGGTTCTCGACCATGACCGGGTTCACCTTGCCGGGCATGATCGACGAGCCGGGCTGCCGTGCGGGGAGCCGGATCTCGGCGAACCCGGTGCGCGGCCCCGAGGACATCAGCAGCAGGTCCTCCATGATCTTGGCCAGGTCCACCGCCAGCCCGCGCAGCGAAGCCGACATGTCCAGCATCGGCGCCATGGACTGGGTCGCGTGCACCAGGTGTTCCGCCGTCCGGAGTCGGTGTCCCGTCTGTTCCGACAGCAGGTCGATGACAGCGCTGATGTAGGCAGGTTCGGCGTTCAGGCCTGTGCCGACCGCCGTGGCACCGATGTTCTGTTCGGCCAGGGAATCGGCTGCCTGGACCATCCGGGCGTGCGCTCGGCGGATGGTCAGGGCATAGGCCGCGAACTCCTGGCCCAGGCGGATGGGCACCGCATCCTGCATGTGCGTCCGACCTGACTTGAGCACGCCATCGAACGCGACGGCGCGCTCCTGGAACGCCTCTGCCAACTGGGCGACCGATCGGAGCGCCTCGGCCGTGCGATCGAGGGTCGCGATGCGCATCGCGGTGGGGAAGGTGTCGTTGGTGGACTGGGCCATGTTGACGTGGTCATTGGGACTCACGACGGCATAGTCACCGCGACGGCCGCTGCCGATGCCGCCTGCGGCCAGGATCTCGATGGCCCGGTTCGCGAGCACCTCGTTGGTGTTCATGTTGTGGCTGACACCCGCGCCGGCCTGGAACGGATCGACCCGGAACGCGTCGATCAGCAGCGTCTGTCGGGCCTCCCCCTCGGGCGTGCCGCTATCGGGGGCGACACCCAGGATCTCGTCCGCGGCCTGCACGATCGCGGCCGCAAGGTGATCGGGAAGACGCCCGGTGGCGTGGTTGGCACGCGCGGCGGCCTTCTTGACCTGCACCGCGGCCCGCACCAGGGCGACGTCGGGACGCCGTCCGCTGATGGGGAAGTTGCGGATGGCCCGGGCAGTCTGGACGCCGTAGTAGGCATCGGCCGGGATAGCCAGCTCACCCAATGAGTCACGCTCGGTACGGGTGGCTGCTGGTGCTGCCTGGATGCTCGACGGCTGCTCGCTCACTGGTCCCCCTGCTGCTGACGTGGCGTCTTCGTCCAGTCTACGAGGCAACCCGGTCTGCTACGATCCGTGACAATGTCCAACCTCGTCGCGTACGTCGATCAGGCCGCCGCCTCGATACCCGCGAGCGTCGCGCTTGACGGCCAGGCGCCGAGCCTCGAGGACCTGTTCGCGTTCATGGTGGACGCGGAGCTGCGTGTGGCATCCCTCCGGATGCGGATCGTGGAGTTGACCATGACCGCAGCTGGTGAGACGCGCGTCACCATCGACGTGCTCCTGTCGCATCCCGGCAGGGCGCGGGTGACACGCCGACGCTCCGCGCAGCCCACGAGCCGGGACTACGACGTGTGGTCCTCGGACGGCTCCACGGTGACCACCTACGACGCCGCGGACGAGCGGGCGAGTGTGCGACCGCTGATGCGGCGCGTCGTCGGCGCGACCCGGCCAGACCTACCGCGATTCAGTCGCGTGTACGTCCCCCGGACGCGACTCCCCGCGGAGACGCTCGCCGATACCTTCATCCACCCGCATGGATACATCCGCAACGTACTCCTCACCGGAGTGGTGTCGTTCACGGGCACGGCCCTCCTGGAGGGCCGCGAGGCATTCCTGTTGCGGGCGGACCACCCGCGTTCGACCCATGTGCTCACCGATCGCCCTGATCGCTGGCTGGAGGTCGGGGTGGACCGTCAGACGGGCTTCATCGTGCTGCTCGTGGAGCACATCGGCGCGGCCGTGACCCGTCACGCCCAGGTCACGAGCCTGGACCTCGATCCGGCGATCCCGGACGAGTCGTTCACGGTGCA
>JBBSOS010000118.1:0-7438 GCA_038259505.1 Candidatus Limnocylindrales bacterium
GTTTCCCGCGTTGCACGGGCCGTTCGGTGAGGACGGCACCATCCAGGCACTCGTGGCATCGGCCGGACTCACCTGCTCCGGTTCCGATGCCGCGGCATCGGCGGTGGGCATGGACAAGACGCTGTTCAAGCGCATCGGCAGTGGCCTGGGCCTGCCGGTCCTGCCCTGGACCGAGGTGCGGGCCGGGGACTGGCTTGCTCGCCGTCCCGCGGTCATCGCCGAGCTCCGGTCGTTCGCCCGGGGCCTGCCGGACCCTCGCCTCATCATCAAGCCGGCGCGACTGGGCTCCAGTGTCGGCATCTCCATCGTCCATCGGATCGACGAGTCATCCGAACTGCAGGCGGCTGTGGAGGTCGCCCTGGGGTACGGCTCCCTCATCATGGCCGAGCCGTATCTCGAGCACCCACGCGAGCTGGAGGTCGCGGTCGTTGGCAACGGACCCGTGGACGTCGAGGTGTTCGGACCGGGCGAGGTGATCGCGGACCGGGAGTTCTATGACTACGTCGCCAAGTACCGCTCGAGCGCGTCCCGGAGCGACCTGACGCCTGCGGTCGATGCTGAGGTAGCGGCACGGATGCGCCGGATCGCGTCCGCGGCCTACCTGGGCATCGGTGCCACGGGGTTCGCACGGGTGGACTTCCTGCTGGCCCGCGACGGCCCCCTGTACGTCTCGGAGATCAACACCATCCCGGGCTTCACGCCCATCAGCCTGTTCCCCGGACTGTGTGCCGCGGGTGGCTATGACTTCGGGGGCATCTGCGAACGCATCGTCGCGCTTGCCCTGGAGCATGCCACGGCGTCGACGCGGCGGCCGCTGACGCGCGCGGACCTGCCCTGACGCGATGGGCCTGTTTCGTCGTCAGCGGGTGGCAGGGCGTCGCCCGGGACCACCCACGCCGAGTCGGCCACCTCGATCCCCGCTGCCGTGGGCACGACTCCTGGGCGTGGCCGGCGTCGTGGGCGTGGGCGCGCTCATGGTCTGTCTGACCAGCGATCCCTTCCTGCGGGTCGACCCCGCGACCGTGACCATCGACGGGCTTCGCTACACCGACCCAGCGGAGGTGCGCTCCCGGATGGGCCTCACGGGTCCCGTTCGACCCGCGACCGTGACCATCTCCACGCGGAGCATGGAACACACCATCGCTCAGTTGCCGACGGTCGCGTCGGTCAAGGTCCGGGCGGTCATGCCCGACCAGTTGACGGTCGATGTCGTGGAGCGGGCACCGATGGTCGACTGGCGCATCGGCGACGACGGCTGGCTCGTGGACGTGGATGGTGTCGCCTTCGCGGCCGCCTCCAAAGCCTCCGGGGACGAGCGCGGGGACGGTGCGACCGGGTCGGCGCTTCCGGCGGTCGACGACCAGCGCGCGGCGGCGAGCCTGGAACTGGGCGCCACCGTCGACGTCATGGATCTCGAGGCGGTCCGCAGTCTCGGCGCCATCACCCCGAAGATGATCCACAGCTCCGCTCCGGCCCTGTACCTGACGCTGGAGGACCAGGACGGCTGGGTGCTGACGGCGCCCGGCCACTGGCGGGCGGTCTTCGGCCACTACACCAGGACGCTGGCGCCACCGGGCCGCATCCCGCTCCAGGTCCAGTGCCTTCGAGGCTTGCTGGACAAGGACGAGCGGACCGTGGACCAGGTCACGCTCGCGGTATCGGCTGACCGGTGCGGCACGTTCGTGTCCGGTACCCCCGAACCGACGCCAAAGGCGCGCCGGACACCACGACCCACCCGGACGCCGCGACCGTGAGGGTCCGTGACAGGCTCGGTGCGCATCTGCGACGATGGGGACCACAGACGGCCGCCCGCATCCATGGCGACCGTCCACGGCGGGGAGCGGCCCGATGACCGGAAGGGGAGCGGTGGAGATCGAGGCGGTCCTCGTCGCGCTCGACGTGGGGACGAGCAAGGTCGTGGCGCTGGTCGGCGAGGTCACCCGCGAGGGCGCCATCAGCATCATCGGCAAGGGCGTGGTGCCTGCCACCGGCCTCAAGAAGGGCGTCGTCAACAACATCGAGCAGACGGTGGCCTCCATCCGGCAGGCGGTCGAGGGGGCGGAGCGCCTCTCGGGCCTGCGTCTCGAGGCCGCGTTCGTGGGCGTCGGCGGCAGCCAGATCGAGAGTCTCAACTCGCGGGGCGCGGTCGCTGTGAGCGGGCCTCACCGCGAGGTCAGCCGGGAGGACGTGGACCGCGCCACCGAAGTCGCGCGCGCCGTGACCATCCCGTCCAACCGGGAAGTGCTCCACGTCCTGCCGCGCGACTTCTCCGTCGACGGACAGGAGGGGGTCAAGGACCCCATCGGCATGAGCGCGGTGCGGCTCGAGGTCGAGACCCACATCGTGCACGGTTCTGCGACCGCGCTCCAGAACCTCACCAAGTGCGTCCGGCAGGCGGGAGTACGCGTCGACGAGCTGGTCATCGCATCCCTGGCTTCGGGCGAGGCGGTCCTGTCCGAGACCGAGCGGGAGCTGGGTGTCGCGGTCGCCGACATGGGCGCGGGCACCACGGACCTGGCGCTGTACATGGAGGGATCGCCGTTCCATACGTCGGTGCTGCCGCTCGGCGGTATCAATGTCACCAACGACGTCGCCATCGGGCTCAAGACCAACCTCATCGCGGCGGAGCAACTGAAGCTTCGGTTCGGCACGGCCGACCCGAGCACGGTGATCGCGGATGAGGAGATCTCGCTCGACCTGATGGGCGAGGAAGGCGATCGGACTGCGCTGCGGCTCGATGTCGCGGAGATCATCGAGGCCCGGATGCGCGAGCTGTTCGAGAAGCTGGGCGAGCAGATGACCAAGGGGTCACATGGGCACCGATTGCCGGCGGGCCTGGTGCTCACGGGGGGTGGATCGCTGCTCGCGGGCACGTCCACCCTCGCGCGAGAGGTCCTGGGCATGCCCGTTCGGGTCGCCACGCCTTCGGGCATCGATGGCCTGACCGACGGTCTGCTGTCGCCCGCGTTCTCGACCTCGATGGGCCTGCTGCTGTGGGCCGCCCGCGTCGTGACGGCGCACGAACCCCAGCGGTACGAGTCGGCACCAGCGGGCGGCTCGCTGGGCAAGGCACGGGAGTGGCTGCGCACCCTGTTCCCGTGAAGCGGATCGCGCTGGAGGTGCGGACGGGTCGGATCCGCGGCCTGACCGACCTGACCGGTGCGTGCGCGCGATTCGTGGCCGATGAGGGCGACGGGCTGTTGTCGGTATTCGTGCCGCATGCCACCGCTGGCGTGGTCATCATCGAACTCGGGGCAGGTTCCGACGACGATCTCGAGGCGGCCCTGGACCGGTTGCTCCCCCGTGACGACCGCTACCGGCATCGCCACGGATCGCCCGGACACGGCGCCGATCACGTACTGCCCTTGTTCGCGCCACCATCGGTCACCGTGCCGGTCCATGGGGGGCGGCTCGCCCTCGGTACGTGGCAGTCGATCGCGCTGCTCGATCCCAACCCCGACAACGCCGAGCGGACGGTACTCCTGGGATTCCTCGCGGGATAGGCGTTCGGCGTGCCGGCCGGAGCGTCGTTGCGTCGTGAGGCTCGTCTTCACTGGGAGCGGTCGAGCGATCGGCGTTCTGTCCACCGAGCCACGGATCGGCGACCTCACCTACGAAGCCACGGATCGGCGACCTCACCCACGAAGCCACGGATCGGCGACCCCACCCACCGATCGACCGCATGGCGGTCATTGTGACGAAGGAGTCGGCCGGTCCACCTCGCCGACCGGTCCAGTGGCGCCTTCCATCGACGATCTGACCGTCCAGCGGTCCGAACGGACACGGATGCGGCCCGATCCGCGGGTTCGGACGTCACGTTGACCGCTGGCCGGTCGATCAACCCGAGGTGGTCGGCGCGCGCTCGGGCCCCAGGCGCACGGCGAACGGCGCAACGACTCTCCGGAGCCCCTCGGCCCCCGTCGCAAGAGCGCGCCTGCGCATAGCCGACCAGGTCGCCAGCGCCGATCTCGCGCGACCGGGACCGGACCACACGCGGCCGGGACCGGACCACACGCGGCCGGGACCGGACCACATCCGACCTGACCGACACCGATCTCCCATGTCCGCAGCAGCTCGGTCCGGGCTATACTCCCGGCCACGCGCATGACGCGGACCGGGCGCCCGGCCCCATGGGCCCGGCCCATGCCATGCTGGAGGAGAGCCGTTGGGCTCGCAGAGCCCAACCATGGAGCCGGAGGGAATCCCATCATGCCGCTGCGATCCGACTCGGAGAACTTTGCGCTCATCCGGGTGATCGGCGTGGGCGGTGGTGGCAGCAATGCCGTGAATCGGATGATCCGCGCCGAGATGATGGGCGTCGAGTTCATCTCCGTGAACACCGACGCACAGGCGCTCCTTCAGTCCGACGCGCCCCACAAGATCCGTATCGGCGACAAGATCACCCGTGGCCTTGGTGCCGGCGGTGATCCCGGTATCGGTCAGCGGGCAGCGGAGGAGGACACCGAGAAGATCGCCGAGGCGCTCAAGGACTCGGACATGGTGTTCATCACCGCAGGAATGGGTGGCGGTACCGGGTCCGGAGCGGCGCCTGTGATCGCGGAGATCGCGCGTGACCTCGGTGCCCTGACCATCGGGGTCGTGACCAAGCCCTTCAGCTTCGAGGGTGCGCGTCGACGGCTCAATGCCGAGAAGGCCAGCGCCGAGCTCAAGGACAAGGTCGATACCCTCATCACGATTCCCAACGATCGGCTCAAGGACGTCGTCGCGCGCGAGACATCGATCGTGGACGCGTTCCGGGTGGTGGATGACGTGCTTCGCCAGGGCGTCCAGGGCATCAGCGACCTCATCACCGTGCCTGGTCTCATCAACCTGGACTTCGCGGATGTGCGTGCCATCATGCGGGACGCCGGATCCGCTCTCATGGGCATCGGCCGCGCGTCGGGCGCGGATCGCGCTGCGGAGGCAGCCCGCATCGCGACGTCCAGCCCATTGCTGGAGGCCAACATCGCGGGCGCCCAGGGCGTCCTGTTCAGCATCAGCGGCGGTCCGGGCCTGAGCCTGTTCGAGGTCGAGGAGGCCGCGAGCATCATCAAGGAGACCGCCGACCCAGAGGCGAACATCATCTTCGGCACCGTCATCGACGAGCGCATGGGCGAGGACGTCTCCATCACGGTCATCGCGACCGGCTTCGACTCCACGCGCAAGCCGCACCGGTCGACCGCGACCGCGCCCGCGACGACCGACGCCGCGAACCGCGTGGGCCGCGACTACATCCGCGATCTCCACGAGGAGCGCGCTGCCGCGGTACCCGTGATGGCCGAGGCATCCACCAACGGCGCTGCGAGCGCGAGCGTGATCCCCGCACCTTCCCCGACGGCACCGCCGGCGCCGATGCCGGTATCCGCGAACCCATTGCCGGCTGAGGCGTGGACACCGCCGTCCGGGACACCGGTGGTCCAGCAGCCGACCGCGCAGGCAGCAGCACAGCGTGGCGTCCCGGAGATCGAGGACCTCGACATCCCCGCATTCCTGCGTCGAAATCGGGACCACTGACGCCCGATCGCCCGCTGCCCATCGACGCCACCGGCGGGCCGTCCCCGGCCGCGATCGCGGACATCGGAGCCGCACATCGGCGGATCCTGGATCGCATCGACAGCGCTGCTCATCGATCAGGGCGCGACCCTGCCTCGATCCGCCTCGTGGGCGTGTCCAAGACGGTGCCCGCGGAACGACTGGCTGCCGCGGTGGCGGCCGGCGTCACGACCCTCGGTGAGAATCGCATCCAGGAGGCCGCGCCCAAGGTCGCGTTGCTGCCGGGCGTCGAGTGGCACCTCGTCGGTCAGCTCCAGGGCAACAAGACTGGCCGCGCGATGGACCTCTTCGATGTCATCCAGTCCGTGGACTCGGTCACGCTTGCGTCGCGCATATCGCGGCTGGCCGGTGAGCGCGTCGTTCGCGTCCTGCTCCAGGTGAACGTCGATGCCGATCCGGCGAAGTCTGGCTTCCTCCCCGACGTCCTTGCCGCTGAGCTCGCTGCGCTGCTCGAGCTGCCCGGGCTCCATGTGGCCGGGTTGATGACGGTGGGCCGCATGGTCGAACGTGCCGAAGACGCCCGATCGACGTTCGTGGCACTGCGCGAGCTGTCGAATCGCCTTCGTTCGGTTCATCCGGTGCTGGGGCCGGAGCTGTCGATGGGCATGAGCACGGACTTCGAGATCGCGGTGGAGGAGGGGGCCACCATCGTGCGGGTGGGTCGCGCACTGTTTGGTGATCGCAGCGCCCGGTGACGGTGCGTGCCGTGGGATGGAGCGTGCACCAGGTCGTCACGTGCCAGACCGACCCTGGACGGGCGGGCCGACGGACCGCAGCCTGGCCGGGCGGGCCGACGGACCGCAGCCGGATCGGTGTTGACGCACAGGGGCCGCCATCACGGCACGGCGCGGTCCGGTTCCTGCCACATATGCATCCGTAGGATTCGGGTCGCGGGTCACCCCCAGGATAGCTGCCAGACATGCACGACCGGCCATGCGTGGCGAGATCGAGCCCGTCCGTGGTCAGGTATCGATGTCGCTGGCGACCCTGCACGTCTCCCGGGACCTGCTCCACCCGCCACGAAACCCACGCATGCATGCGTGACAAGATCGCCGGGTTCCAGGCGGCGATCCGCGGTAGCGCAGTCCCGGTGTGCATGGATGGCAGGATCGTCCACGGCCGCGACGGGGTGCGACCCGACGCTCGCACCCGACCCGGCACGATGCTCGGCCCGGCACGATGCTTATGATCGCGGCCCTGTTGGCCAGGGACCCCGTCCTGCACGACCCATTGGGCCCCATTGCGGCTCGACGTGACCGGTCTGGACGCGGCCGACTCGTTCGCCGAGGGCTATACTCCCGGCTCGGGCGATTGGCTCAGTCGGTTAGAGCGCACGGTTCACATCCGTGAGGTCACTGGTTCGAATCCAGTATCGCCCACCATAGTGACCTCGATCGAGGCGGGGAGTGCGAGGACGAGACCTCGTCTCTCCGCCTCATCTGTCATCTCGACGCTGACGATGCGATGCGAACCACGCCCGTGCAGGGCGACGACGCCGATGCGGGCGAAGATCGAGGTCGCGAGCTGCCGGCGCCCCTCATCCGAGGTCTCGCGCCACAACTGCCCGAGAGACGCGAGCCAGGCCAAGGCCTCATCGGGATCGACCGCGCGCGTATCGGCCGGGACGGCAGCCATCCGTTCCCGCTCCGTGCGGGTCCTGTGGATGTCGGCGAGGATCTCTTCCAAGGTCCTGAGGGGGTCGGGCATCCCGACCTCTGCCCCGAGTGCCCTGAGCCGGGCCTCGAGCCTCGCGATGCTGAGCCGATCGGGACCGACGACCGGCCGGGTCAACGCGGCCCGGATGCGCGCCGCGCTCTCGCGGTTGGGTGCGGCTCCGTCGAGCAACCGGGCGACCTGGCCCTCGAGTACATCTGTCGGGACCTCA